>JALZJA010000609.1 GCA_030860005.1 Actinomycetota bacterium | reverse complement strand
CGGATCGAGCTGGAGCCGGTCCTCCCGTACGTGCGCTTGCGCCACGTGCGTTTCAGCAGCGCCCACCGCTACTTCGACGCGATGGCCGGCGTCTGCGAGCAACGCGCCTACGAGGGCGAGCGGGTCGACTTCGTCGACGGTACCGTCTTCGCCCGCGACGAGATGTACCTGACGCTAGCCACATTCGTCGAAGACGCTCCGGCCACCAGCGACTACACCGGCATGGACGTCTACTACCGCTCGCTGCAGCGGCGCAGCGTCGATCATCTCCGCGTGCGCGACTATCTCTGGCGCTGGGACACCGACTGGTTCTGGTGCTCGCGCGTCTTCGGCGTGCAGGATCCGCGCGTGCGCCGCCTGGTGCCCAAGCGCTGGCTGCGCTCGGATACCTACTGGAAGCTGATCGACGTCGAGCGGCGCTATGGCCCCATGCGCAGGCTCGACCGGCTGCGGGGCCGGCCGTCGCAGGAGAACGTCGTCCAGGACATCGAGGTGGCGATCGAGCGCGCCGCCGAGTTCTTCGACTTCCTCGTGCGCGAGATACCGATCGCTCCGTTCTGGGTCTGCCCCTTGCGCCTGCGCACCCGGACGCGGTGGGACCTCTACGGGCTCGACCCGGACACCACCTACGTCAACTTCGGCTTCTGGTCGACCGTGCCGCTCGCCGAGGGCCAGCCCGACGGGGCCCACAACCGCCGCATCGAGGAGGTCGTCGAGGCGCTCGGCGGGCGCAAGTCGCTGTACTCGGACTCCTACTACGACCGCGAGGACTTCTGGCGGCTGTACAACGGGCGCGCGTACGACCAGCTGAAGCGGGCCTATGACGCCGACGCCCGACTGCTGGACCTGTACCGAAAGTGCGTCGAGCGTGGCTAGCCGCCGGCGGGAGATGAAGCTGGCACCGATCCTCGACCGCCTCAGCGGCGGCGAAACGGGCATCGAGTTTCGCTCCTACGACGGGAGCCGTGCCGGTCCTCGCGACGCGCCCAACCGCGTCGAGATCCGCTCGCCGCGCGCGGTCAGCTACCTGATCCAGTCGCGCGCCGATCTCGGCCTCGCGCGCGCTTACATCACCGGCGACCTCGAGGTCCATGGGGACCTCTTCGAGGTCCTCAGGCGGCTCTGGCGCAACACCGACGGGACGCTTTCCTGGCCGCAGCGGTGGGAAATCCTGCGCTCGCTGGAGCTGCGGGCCTTTCGCCCCGTCGCCGCGCCGCCGAACGAGTTGCGCCTGCGCGGGCGCCGGCACTCCCGGCGCCGCGACGCGTCGGCGATCTCGCACCACTACGACGTGTCCAACCGCTTCTACGAGTGGGTGCTCGGCCCCTCGATGGCCTACACCTGCGCCGTCTATCCCGATTGCGAGGCGACGCTCGAGGAGGCCCAGTTCGAGAAGTTCGACCTCGTCTGCCGCAAGCTCGGGCTGCGTCCCGGCATGCGGCTGCTCGACGTGGGCTGTGGCTGGGGCGGGATGGTGACGCACGCCGCACGGCGCTACGGCGTGCAGGCGCTCGGGGTGACGCTCTCCCGCCAGCAGGCGGATTGGGGGCGGCGGGCGATCGCGGAGGCTGGCCTGTCCGACCGGGCCGAGGTTCGCTTCCTCGACTACCGCAACGTGGCCGAGGAGAGCTTCGACGCGATCTCGTCCATCGGCCTGACCGAACACGTCGGCAAGGGCCAGCTACCCGCCTACTTCGCCTTTCTGCATGGAAAGCTGCGCCCGCGCGGCCGGCTGCTCAACCACTGCATCACGCGCCCGAACAACCAGCACCCCTTGATGCTGCGCGGCGGCTTCGTCGACCGCTACGTGTTCCCCGACGGCGAGCTGCTCGGCCCCGGACACATCGTCTCGGTGATGCACGATGCCGGTTTCGAGCTGCGCCACGAGGAGAATCTCCGTGAGCACTACGCGCGCACGCTCGCGGCCTGGGGCGCCAACCTCGAGGCCCACTGGACGGAGGCCGTCGCCGAGGTGGGCGAGGCGAAGGCACGGGTGTGGCGCCTCTACATGGCCGGATCGCGTGCCTCGTTCAGCGACGACTGGCTCGAGCTCCACCAGGTGCTGGGCGTGAAGAGCGCGGACGGCGACGCGGCGATGCCGCTGCGCCCGGACTGGGAGTCCGCGCCGGCGCTCGCCTGATGCGCTTGCGGGATCCGTTGTTGTCTTACTCGAGCGCTTCGGCGAGGTTCACGCGCCCGAAGCCGAACGCCGGATCGCGGCCCGCAGGGCCGAGCGGGTCGGCGTTCGCGGTGAGGCGGTCGCGAACCCCCGCGGCGTCGAGGTTCGGAAAGCGGAAGGCGATGACCGCCGCCACGCCGGCCACGTGCGGCGCCGCCATGGACGTGCCCGACAGCGCGAGGTAGCCGCCGCCGCGCCTTGTCGAGAGCACGTCGACGCCCGCCGCCGAGATCTCGACGTCGGCGTTGGCGTTGGAGAACGACGCGTGACGGTCGCGCGCATCGGTCGCCGCGACCGAGATCACCTCCGCGTAGCCGGCCGGGTAGCTGACGGTCGAGGTGCCGTCGTTGCCCGCGGCCGCAACCACGACGGTGCCCTCGCCGTCCTCCCACGCGCGGGTGACGGCCGCCTCCATCGTCGTCGAGTCGGCACCGCCGAGCGACATCGAGATGACCTTTACGTTCTCGCCGACGGCCCAGTCGATGCAGTTCGCGATGCCCGATACGGGCCCGCTGCCGTTCGCGTCCAGCGCCTTGCAGATCGCAAGCCGGGCGGGCGGCGCGACCCCCGCCACACCCCTGCCGTTGTTCGCCGTCGCGGCGACCGTGCCGGCCACGTGCGTGCCGTGGTCCTCGTCGTCGTCGCAGCGCCCGTCGACGATCGTCGGATCCGGGAGCCCGCCGACCAGCCCGAACCTGCGGACGCCGGCGCAGGCGACGCGCCTGCCGCTGAGGTCCTCGTGGCTCGCGTCGATCCCCGTGTCGATGATCGCGACGCGCACGCCGGGCGAGGTCGGGAAGCTCCCCGCGCCGAACGCGAGGTCCCAGCCCTCGGGCCCGTCGAGGTCGGCGTCGTTGGGGTTGTCGATCCCGTAGAGCTCGTCGAAGCGCGGGTCGTTGGGGACAGACGTCGCGCGCATGATGACGTCGGGCTCCGCGTAGTCCACGGCCGTCGAGGCGCCGATCTGCCGTGCCGCGTCGCGCGCGTCGCGCCCGACCTCCACGACCTGGGCGTCGACGCCGCGCACGCGACCGAGGATGCGGATGACCCCTCCGCGTCTGCGTGCGAGGCGGCGCGCGGCGGGCGAGGCCCCGGGCGCGTACTTGACGATCACCTGGTCGGGCACGTACGTGGCTCCCGACGCGGGCGACGCGCAGGCCAGCGTCGCTCCGCTCGTGCAGAGCGCGAGCAGCAGGCTCGAGAGCATGCTGCTCTAGTTCCCCACCGCGGCCGTGCGGCACGCGCCCGCGACCGCGCTCGCGAACGCGTCGACCTCCTCCGCGGTCGTGTCCCACGAGCACATGAGCCGTACCTCGCCCGCCGTCTCATTCCACATGTGGAAGTGCCACTCGCGCTGCAGTTCGCGCGTGACCTCGACCGGGAGCACCGCGAACAGCGCGTTGGCCTGCGCCGGCTGCGTCATGTGCACGCCGGGCACGTCCGCGAGCGCTTGGGCGAGCCGCGCCGCCATCGCGTTGGCATGGGCAGCGTTGCGCCGCCACAGATCGTCCTCGAGCAACGCGATGAACTGTGCGGCCAGGAACCTGCCCTTGGACGCGAGCTGCAGCGTCTGCTTGCGCAGGTGGGGCAAGCCGTCGGCGAGCTCGGGGCGCAGAATGATCACGGCCTCGCCCAGGAGCAGCCCGTTCTTCGTGCCGCCAAACGACAGGGCATCTACGCCGGCGTCGGTCGCGAGCGTCCGCAACGAGACCCCGAGCGCGGCGGCCGCGTTCGACAGCCGCGCGCCGTCGACGTGCAGCAGCAGGCCGTGGGCATGGGCGCAGTCGGCGAGCGCCTTCAGCTCCTCGGCGCTGTAGACCGTGCCGAGCTCCGTGCTCTGGCTCACCGACACGACACGCTGCTGGACGGCGTGCTCGTCGCCGGTCCGGCCGATCTGCGCCTCCACGAGCGCAGGCGTGAGCTTGCCGTCCGGCGTCGCGACCGCCTGGAGCTTGACGCCGGCGATGCGCTCCGGCGCGCCCGCCTCGTCCACGTTGACATGCGCGGTCGCGGCGCACACGACGGACTCCCACGCGCGGCACATCGCGCGGAAGCACAGGACGTTGGCGGCGCTTCCGTTGAAGACGAGAAAGCACCACGCCTGCTCGCCGAACTGCGCGCGCAGCAGCTCCTGCGCCCGCGCCGTCCACGGATCTGCGCCGTAGGCCGTCGCGTGGTCGGCGTTGCACGCGACGACGGCCGCCAGGACGTCCGGATGCGCTCCGGAGTAGTTGTCCGATGCGAACGCCCTCATACGCTCACGAGCGCGGGCCGCCGCAACGCGCCCGCGAGGCGAGGCCGTCGTGGTCGCGAACGCGCGTGCCGGTGATCGCAAAGCGGATCATGCGATCCAGCAGTTGTACGAGATGTACAGGCGATCTGCGCTGGATCTGCGCGCTGGATGACTTCAGGCCGCTCATCGGCAGCCGCTACGGTTGGCCGAAGCGGACAGTGCGAGAGGAGCACGATGCCCACCGAGCGGACCGAGCCGACGGCCGCTGCGGCGGTTGACAGGGCGATCTGCAACGGCTCGCCAAGCGCCACCTGTGGATGCACTTCACGCGCATGGGCGGCTACGAGGATGCCGAGATCCCGGTGATCGTGAGTGGCGAGGGGTGCTACGTC
>JALZJA010000351.1 GCA_030860005.1 Actinomycetota bacterium | reverse complement strand
GCGATGGGACCCCGGGCGCCGCGGACCCGCCCGTCCAGCCCGCGCCCCCGCCGGTCCAGCCGCCCGTCACACCGGGTGGTGGCGCCCAGCCAGGCGGCACGCCGCCGCCCTGATCCAGGCAGCCTCTATCCCAGCAGGCCAGGAGGCCACGGCCGTGAGACGTGGCGGCTACCGGCGAGGCAGAAGCGCCACGGCAGCTCAACCGCTCTCGTGATCCCGATCCGCTCGCCGATCACGACGGGAGGTTCGCCGGCCATCGAATGCGGCGGTGCCCCCAGCCGGATCGGCCCGCCGAGCAACGACGTCGCGTTGAGGTGCAGGCCGATGCCGAGCGCTTGCGTCAGCTTGCCCGGCCCCGAGCAGAGTTCCGTGTCGCGATGACGCCCGCGCCGCGCGCGCATGAGCTCGCCGCCCTCGAGCGGCTGGAGGGCGCGGATCAGCACGGCAGCCCCGACGCCCTCCGGCTCGACGACGACGTTCAGCAGCGCGTGGACGCCGTACGAGCGGTAGACGTAGGCGATGCCCGGCGCGGCGAACAGGGGCGCCGTCCGCGCGGTGAGCCCGGCGAAGGCGTGGCAGGCGGGTTCCTGCTCGTGGTAGGCCTCGGTCTCGACGATGACCCCGCTGCACGGCTCGCGCTCGCCATCGCGCGGCTCGTGGGTGATCGTGCAGCCGACGAGCGCGCGCGCGGCCTCGACGACGGGCATCTCGAGGGCGCACAGATGACGAGCTCGCCCGGCGGGCCCGTTTTTCGCAGCGCCCGCACTCACAGCGCGCTGCGCGCCGCCTCGAGCTGCTCGCGTACGCGGGCGAGCGCCGTCCCGCCCTCGCTGATCTTGGACTCGAGCCACGAGGACTGTGCGAGCAGCTCCCGGAAGGCGACCGGATCGAGCCGGTCAGATGCCGTGACGAGCTCCTCGTCGGTCAGCTCGGCGAGCGCGCGGCCGGAGTCCACGGCGAGGCGCACGAGTCCGGCGACGATCCCGTGGCATTCGCGAAACGGCACGCCGCGCTTCACGAGCAGGTCGGCGACGTCGGTCGCGGCGATCAGGTCGTCCGACGCTGCCGCGGACATGCGCTCGCGCTGGAAGCGCGCGCCACCCACCATCGCGGTCGCCGCGGCGAGGCAGAGGTCGAGCGTGTCGACGACGTCGAACAGGTGCTCCTTGTCCTCCTGGAGGTCCTTGTTGTAGGTCAGCGGCAGCGCATGCATGACGCCGTGAAGCGCGCCGAGGTGAGCGACGATCCGCGGCGCCTTCGCGCGCAGGAGCTCGGCGGCGTCGGGGTTCTTCTTCTGCGGCATGATCGACGAGCCCGACGTCCATGCGTCGGGCAGCGTGACGAAGCCGAACTCGTCGCTGGACCACAGCACGAGCTCGGCGCCGAGCCGGCTGAGGTGCGTCGCGCAGGTCGCCGCCGCCGACAGGTAGTCCAGCACGAAGTCGCGGTTTGAGACGGCGTCGATCGAGTTGGCGGCGACCTGATCGAAGCCCAGCTCCGCGGCGACCGCGGCGCGATCGGTCGCGAAGTTCACGCCGGCCAGTGCGCCCGCGCCGAGCGGCAGCGTCGACGCCTGCGATTCGGCGAAGGCGAAGCGCTCGCGGTCACGCAGCAGCATCCAGACGTAGGCGAGCAGATGATGAGAGAGATAGACCGGCTGCGCGCGCTGCAGGTGCGTATAGCCCGGCAGCGGCCAGTCGAGATGGCGCTCGGCAGCCTCGACGAGCGCCCGCACGAGCGGGCCGATCGCGCGTCCGGCGTGCCCGGCGGCGTCGCGCGTGAACAGCGCGACGTCGGTGGCGACCTGATCGTTGCGCGAGCGCGCGGTGTGGAGCTTGCCGCCCACCGCGCCCGCGAGCTCCGTGAGGCGCCGCTCGATGGCCATGTGGATGTCCTCGTCGACAACCGCGAACGGGAAGCTGCCTGCCAGGAGCTCGCACTCGACGGCGTCGAGTCCCGCCAGCAGCGCGTCGCGATCATCGTCGGTGATGATCTGCTGCGCCGCGAGCATGCGCGCGTGCGCGCGCGACTGCGAGACGTCGTAGGGCCACAACCTCCGGTCGAAGCTCAGCGACGAGTTGAGGCTGCGGAAGATCGAATCTTGGGGCTCTGAAAAGCGAGACATGACGGGGCGGCGATCGTAGTCGGTCGCCCCCGCCGCCCCCGGAAGCTGCAAGGGATGTGTCGCGATCCGGACGACGACTTGGGCGGTCCTCTCACCGACGTTCGCGTGCTGGCTGGCCGCGGCCCGTGGCCGAGAGTGATCATGTCAAGCGCTCGCGTCGTGCTGTCATCCGGTGCCGGCAGGGCGGACCGCATGTTCGGCCAGCGCGTAGCGGCGGATGGCCTGCTCGAGCTTGGCCTGGGTGGGGAACGGGCCAGGGCTTACCTTGACGATGTTGGCGTCGCGGTCAAGAAAAATCGTCGAAGGGAACACACGACCGGCGTGCAGGGCGCCTGAGATCTGCTCGGACGGGTCGATGACGTGCGGGTACAGCGTGGGGTTTTCGCGCAGGAACGCGCGGGCCGGCTTGTTCGAGTCGCCGGCGTTGATGCCGATAAACGCGACGCGATCGCCGTACTTCGCCGACATTCGGCGAAGCATCGGAAACTCCTCGCGGCAGGGCTTGCACCACGAGGCCCACTTGTTGATGACCACCGGATAGCCGCGCAGCCGCCGGACGGTCGCTACGAAATCGTCGCCCTGCAGGTGACGCAGCGCGTCGCCCTTCGCATAGAGCTCGCGCAGAGGAGCCGGCGCACGGTGGCGTGCGCCGGCCGTCTCGTGCGTCGAAGGGGCACGTCCGGGGCGTTCGGACTTCGGCGCCTGCCGGATGCCGATCACGACCGCCAGGGCCACCACCAGCACGGCTGCCGCGCGCAGCAGACGTCCTCGAGTCACCGACTCAGCATCGCAGACCCAACCACCGTCGCCAGCGGCCACCGGTTATCGACTGCACGGTCAGCCCGTTCACCGGGAACTCCTCTTACGCTGGTGCTAGTCGTGGCCCAACACGCTGCGCAGCGCGCTCGCCACGCGATCGACCTGGCCCTCGCTGAGCCCGGGAAAAAACGGCAGCGCGATCGAGCGCGCGGCTATGTCCTCGCACACCGGGAACTCGCCCTCGCGATGGCCGAAGGTCTCGCGGTAGTACGTCATGAGGTGGATCGCGGGCAGGTAGGGCTTGGACTGGACCCCGAGTCCGCGCAGCGCGCGGACGGTCGCGTCGCGGTCGGACCCGCGCGGCAGCTGCACGACGAAGACGAACCACCCGCGGCGTTCGCCGGCCTGGTCCTCGCACGGCAGGTCGAGGCCCTCGATGTCCGCGAGCGCATCGCGGTAGAGTGACGCGGCGGAGGCACGCGCGGCGAGCAGGCCGTCGAGGCGCTCGAGCTGCGCGAGCCCGATAGCGCACGCGATGTCTGAGAGGCGGTAGTTGAAGCCGAGGCGGTCGTGGTCGAGCCAGTCCATGTCGGGCGCGCGTCCCTGGTTGCGCTCGGAGTCGATGCGCTGCTTCACGTTCGCGTCGGACGTCGTGACCATCCCGCCCTCGCCGGTCGTGAGCTGCTTGTTGGCGTAGAAGCCGAAGACGGCCGGGTTTCCGCGGCCGCCGACGGGCACGCCGTCGCCGTGAACGGCGCCGAGCGCCTCGCACGCGTCCTCGACGATCGGTAGGCCGAGGCGCTCGAAGGCGGGGAGGTCGGCGGGGTAGCCGAAGATATGCACCGGCAGGAGCGCGGCGGTGCGTCCGGTGATCGCGGCCGCGGCCGCCTCGGGATCGAGGTTCAGCGTGCGCGCGTCGATGTCGGCGAAGACCGGCCGCGCGCGCTCGAAGACCGGCGCGTTGGCGCTGGCCACGAACGAGAACGGCGATGTGACGACCTCGTCGCCGTCGCGCACGCCGGCGGCGCGCAGCGCGAGGTGCAGGCCGGCGGTGCCGCTGGAGACCGCGCTCGCATGCTCGACCCCGAGGCGCTCCGCGAAGGCGCGCTCGAAGGCTGGGACGCGCGGCCCGAGCGAGAGCTGGCCCGAGCGCAGGACCTCGAGGACGGCGCGCTGCTCCTCGTCACCGAGAACGGGGCGTGCGAGTGGGATCTCATCCGCGTCGACGCTCATCGCGAGGGATTACCTTCCGGATCCACGCCGGCCATGATCGAGCAATGACGCGCTGTCACGAGGCCCGCGCGCCGCCGCGCACGCGGCTCGGCTGCTCGGCGTACTCGAGCGAGTCGACGAGCGCGACCCACGAGGCTTCGATGAGGTTCGTCGAGACCCCGATCGAGCCCCACGTCTCGACGCCGTCGGTCGCGTCGATGAGCACCCTGATCTTCGCGTCCGAGCCCTTCGTCTCATCCAGGATGCGGACCTTGAAGTTCGACAGCCAGACGTCGCGCAGGTGTGGATGGGTCTCGTTGATCACCGCGCGCAGGGCGGCATCGAGCGCGTTCACGGGACCGTTGCCCTCCGCCGTGCGGACGAAGCGCTCGCCGTCGACCCAGATCTTGATCGTCGCCTCGGTATCGACCTTCCCGTCGGCGCGCTGCTCGACGATGACGCGCCAGGACTCGAGCCTGAACAGCGGCTCGTATTCCCCGGTCTCCTTGCGCAGGAGCAGCTCGAACGAGCCGTCGGCGGCCTCGAACTGGTACCCGTCATGCTCGAGCGCCTTCATCCGCTCGAGCACGCGCGCCGTCGCCTCGCCGTCGAGATCGATGCCGGCGCTCTCGGCCTTGTCGGTGACGGT
>JALZJA010000579.1 GCA_030860005.1 Actinomycetota bacterium | reverse complement strand
CCGGACGTCGGCATCTCGTGATGGTGCTCGTGGGCGTGTCCGGTGGTGGCGTGCATAGCGTTTCGTGGCAGTTCCGCGGTGTCAGTACTGCGACCGGGCGTGGTCTGGGTGGTCATGCCGCCTCCCGCGGTTCGTTGTCATAGCGGCGGGCGTATCTTATCAATACCCCCCCAGGGTATGTCAAGAGGCAGCCCGTGAGGTGCCGGCGGCCACGAGCTGAGCGCAGCGGCACCTCATGGACTTCATTTGAGACCTGCTGATCGAGGGCGTGGAGACCGGCGACTTCCGGGACGACGTCGCGCCCGACGAGCTCGCGAGCTATGCCTCCACGCCCTCGCAGCAGCCAGCAGCCCTGCCGTCCAGTGCCGCGGTCCGCCGGCTCGTCACGGTCACTCTTGCTGGGTTGCGCCACAGTCGCCAAAGCAACGACGTTCACGGCCGGCGATGAGGCGATGCAACCTGCAGGTCAGCCGGGCTGGGAGCTCTTGACGCGCCGAACGACCCCGCAGACGGGACGGGCGCCGGAGTCGCCGGTCTTCTTCGTCTCCGCGTCCGGTCCGAACGTCGTGCTCGACTCGTCGGGGCTGTGGGAGTGGTAGCGGCTCGGGATGTTCGCGAGGTTGTCGGGCCCGGCGTGGATGATCACCGCGTTTCCGTCGCCGCCGGCGTCGACGAGGCCCTTGAAGGTCAGCGACGTCGTCTTGAACTCCGCGCTCGCGCGCCCGTTGCTTCTCACCAGCAGCGGCGGCATGTCGCCAGCGTGCGCGCCGTGGGTCTTGGTGGTGGGGTTGTAGTGGCCGCCGGCGGTCGCGAAGGGGGCCACGCAGGAACCCGTCTCGTGGACGTGGAACCCATGAAATCCGGGCTTCAGGCCCTTGACGGAGACGCGCACGGCAAGGGTGCTCTTGCCGGCCGCCTGGAAGCGGATCTTCCCGACCTTCTTGCCGCTTGCGTCGACGAGCGTGGCACGCGCCGTCTTCGGTGATGTGCTGCTGCCCTTCGAGTCCTTGCCGACGGCCACGCTGAGGCCGAGCGATCCCAGTGCCACCACGCTGATCAACGCCCCTGTCCGTATCGCCGTCGCACGCTTTGCTGAATGCGCTGCCATGACTGCCTCCCGATGATCGCGACATCCCGGGTCGGTCACGAACCCGCCCGGCCACTCTTGTATCTCGCATGCAGTACCCCGCCGTGCACAACCGCATCCCGTCATGCAGCACGCCGTCCAACTCAGCGCTCAGAATGCCCTATAGCCGGGTCTCGCCATATGGTGGTGGTCAAGGCATCCATGCCGAGACCGGGAACATCGTTCGCACGGTTCGAGTCCGGGTCTCGCCCTGCGGAGCATTTCGGGTCCCGCTACTCCTGTGACCGCCGCGTCGGAGACATCCAGTTCGCGTCCTGCCGCGCGCCGGCAGGCACAGCGCGCGTCGATCGCGCTCCCGCTCGCCGGCGTTCGAACGCTCGCGGTCTTCGTCTGGTGGATGGTGGAGTCGGGCGCCTACTTCGAGCGCGTGTGGATGCCGGGCGCGGTCGTGGTCCTCGCTATCGCCGCGGCGGCGGTGTTCGCACTGCGCGAGCAGATCGCCGTGCCAAACCGCGCGGCGAAGGTGGCGCTCATCGCGCTCGGCGCCTACGTCGTCTGGTCCTTCGCCTCGATCCTGTGGGCCGGCTCGCCCGGGGACGCCCTCGAGGGCAGCCAGCGATCGCTGCTGTACCTCGCGATCTTCGCGCTCTTCGTCCTGCTGCCGTGGACGGCGCGCTCCGTCCTCATGGCGATCACAGCGATCGTCTCGACGCTGACGATCTTTGCCCTCGTCACGGTCGCGCGCCTCGCCGCGGACGCGCCGCTCGACGACCTGTTCATCAACGCGCGGCTGCTCGCCCCGCTGGGCTACACGAACGCGAGCGCGGCGCTTTGGACGATCGGAGCGTTGCCGGCGCTCATGCTCGCCACGCGCCGCGAGCTGCCCCCCTGGATGCGTCCGGCCCTGCTCGCCGCCTCCGTGCTCATGTTCGGGCTCGCGATCCTCAGCCAGAGCCGCGGCTGGTTGTTCACGCTGCCACTCGTCGCACTCGCCGCCGTGCTGCTCAGCCCCGACCGCCTGAAGCTCGGCCTGTACGCGGTCCCGGTGCTGGGCGCTCTCGCGCTCGTGATCGGCGACCTGCTCGAGATCAA
>JALZJA010000570.1 GCA_030860005.1 Actinomycetota bacterium | reverse complement strand
CTCCAGTACGGCGGCCAGCCGGCGTGGCGTCGCCGCGACGCGCACGACCGCCCCGCCGCTCGCCGCGCGCTGGCCCTTGCGCTGGCGCTGCCACAGCGCCTCGTCGTCCTCCACGACGGCGGCGCTCTCGAGGCCCGCCTCACGCAGGATCTCCGCCGCCCCGGCGGCCTGCTCGGCGGCAGTCCGTCCCCCGAACCGGGCCAGCACGGCGCCGCTGCCGCGCTTGTAGTCGAGGTCGAGCGCGACAGGTTCGAGCGGGCGCTGCGCGAGGGCCGACGCCGCGCCCGCGAGCAGCGCCGGGTCGTCGCCCGGGGCCTGGACCGTCGCGGTGCTCACCGGCCGCGGGTGCAGCCGCACCGCGACCTCGCAGATGACGCCCAGCGTGCCGAACGAGCCGGTCATGAGCTTGGAGAGGTCGTAGCCGGCGACGTTCTTGATGACCTTGCCGCCGGAGCGCGCCACGCTGCCGTCGGGCAGCGCGACCGTGATGCCGATGACGAGGTCGCGCAGCGCGTGGTAGCGGTGGCGGTACGGGCCGCTGTCGGCGGTCGCGATCGTCCCGCCGACCGTGGCGGCGTCACCGGCGCCAAGGGGCGGATCGACCGCGAGCATCTGGTCTGCCTGCGCGAACGTTTCCTGCGCGCGCGCGAGCGGGACGCCGGCGCCGAGCACCGCGGTGAGGTCGCCCTCGTTGTGCTCGACGATCTCGTCGAGGCCGGCCGTCGACAGCTCGACCTCGGCCTGCGCGACGACGTGACCCCAGTCGCGCTTCGTGGCGCCCCCGATCACGCGCACGGTGCGGGCCGCGCTCGCGGCCGTCGCGAGCGCCTTCGCGGCGTCGAGCGCGCTTGCCGGGCGGACCTCCTCGAGGCTGGCCGAGCGCGTGCTCACATCCGCTCCGCGAGCCCGGCCTTCTCCAGCGGATGCTCGCGATAGGGACCCGGTACCTCACCGCACAGGCGCGGCGCCGGCATGACCTTGCCCGGGTTTGCGAGACCGTCGGGGTCGAACGCGCAGCGCAGCTTCTGAAACGCGGCCAGATCGTCCTCGCCGAACATCGTCGGCATGTAGCGCTTCTTGTCGACGCCGATGCCGTGCTCGCCGGTGATCGAGCCGCCGAGCTCCACGCACGCGATGACGATCTCGCCGGCGAGCTCCTCGGCGCGCTCGGCCTCACCAGGCTTGTTGCCGTCGTAGCAGACGAGCGGGTGCAGGTTGCCGTCGCCGGCATGGAAGACGTTGGCGACGCGCAGGTCGTACTCGCGCCCGAGCTCCTCGATGCGCTCGAGCACATCGCTCAGGCGCGTGCGCGGGATGACGCTGTCCTGCACGTAGTAGTGCGGGCTGACGCGGCCCATCGCGGGGAAGGCCGCCTTGCGCATCTTCCAGAACGTCGTGCGCTCGTCCTCGTCGCGCGCCATGCGCACCTCGTCGGCGCCGGCTTCGTCGCAGATGCGCTGCAAGTCCGAGAGCTGCGCATCGCACTCCGCCTCCGAGCCGTCGAGCTCGACGAGCAGCGCCGCGCCGGCATCCAGCGGCCAGCCGGCGTGCGCCATCTGCTCCGACGCGCCGATCGACAGGTTGTCCATCATCTCGATCGCGCCCGGGACCATCCCGCCGGAGACGATCGCCGAGACGGCGTCGCCGGCGTGGTGCGTGGAGTCGAAGAAGGCGACGAGCGTGCGGACCGACTCCGGCGTCGGCACGACGCGAACCGTGATCTTCGTCGCGACGCCGAGCGTGCCCTCCGAGCCGACGAAGGCGCCGAGCAGGTCGTAGCCGGGCAGGTCGAGCTCGGCCCCGCCCAGCGTTACGACGCTGCCGTCGGCGAGCACGACCTCGAGCGCCGTGACGTAGTTCGTCGTGAAGCCGTACTTGAAGCAGTGCGCGCCGCCCGAGTTCTCGGCGACGTTGCCGCCGATCGAGCAGACGATCTGGCTCGACGGATCGGGAGGGTAGAAGTGCGACGGCCCGACGGCCTGCGAGATCGCAAGGTTCGTGACCCCAGGCTCGCATACGACGCGCTGGTCGACGAGGTCGACCTCGAGGATCGACCGCATCCGCGTGACCGCGATGACGACACCCTCCTCCACGGGCACCGCGCCGCCAGAGAGGCCGCTGCCCGCTCCACGCGCGACCCACGGCACCTGCGCCACGTGGCACGCCCGCACGACGCGGGCGACCTCGTCGGTGTTGGCCGGCAGCACGACGACGCGTGGCAATTCGGCGTACTGCAGCAGCCCATCGGACTCGTACGTGCGCAGGTCGTCGTGCGCGGTCAGGACGTGACGGTCTCCGCAAGCGGCCCGCAGCTCGGCGATCAGGTCGGTCATGGCTGTCCCATAACAGCAGACCTACCCGCTGGGCGGCGGAGTCGTGCGCCGCGCGCCCCGCATCGCGCGGTTTTGTCACGCCGTCGCGCGGTGTTGTCACGCGCGTCGTGATTTCCAGGTTCACCTCGTTCGCGAAGATTGCGAGGATGGTGCGAACCGTCTTCCTCAAGGCCCACGGAACCGGCGACGCGGCGCTCTGCGATCGCTGGATGCAGTCGGCCAGCTCGCTGCTCGACCCGGGGATCACGGCGTTTCCGCGCCGCCCGCGGATGGTCCCCGGCGACAGGCTCGTCCTCTATGCGTCGGGCTGGCGGCGAATCTTCGGCATCGCCGAGGTTCTGACCGACCCGACCACCGAGTTCGCCAGCCGGATCGACCCGGCGCGCTGGCCGTGGTCGGTCGGCGTCGAGCTGCTCGTCGTCGTGCCGCTGCTGTCCAACGCGCCGCCGGTCGAGGCGATCGGCGTGACGCCGCGCTCGATGAGCCAGCAGAGCCACATCCGGCTGGAGGAGCGCCACCTCGAGCAGGCTGTCGAGGCGCTCGCGGGGGTCGGGCGTTAGCGGGCTACCCGCCAGCGCCGGCGCCCGTCATGCCGGCGCAGCGACTCCCCCATGAGCCAGAGCGTGGGCGGCCACAGGCCGACGAACAGCGCGCGCCGCTCGGCGTTGCCGCGCTCGTCCTGATCGACGGTCTTCGCGCGGATCCAG
>JALZJA010000563.1 GCA_030860005.1 Actinomycetota bacterium | reverse complement strand
CCCCCGGCGCCCGTCCGGCGGCCGCCGCCGCCACCTCCGCCGCCGCCGCCACCACCGCCACCCCCCGTCACGTTCGACGACGAGGGTTGAATCGCATGGCGGTCACCTGAGCCGCGGCCGGGTGCCTTCGATGCGCGCGATGTCGGCGCGCCGCAGCGTCGGCGCGACGCCGCGCCACGGAGCGCGCTCCGCGCTGCTCATGACGGTCCGCACGCCGTCGCCGAAGTTCACATCCGCGATTGTCAGCGGGAACGTCGACTGCGCGCCTGCGGCGACGGGTCGCGCCAGCACGACGAGGACGACCGCGGCGCTCGTTGCCAGGCGGCGGGACCGCACGGGTACCGCGACGCCGGGCACCCGGTCATTTCGGACAGGAGATCGGCGTGAGCACGAGGCCGCGGACGCAACGGTCATAGCGCCGCGGGATCTTGCGGCGCCGGATGCCGAAGCTCGTGAACTTCCCGGTTCGCCCCGGGGCCACGACGAACAGCCGCAGCTTGACCCCGGCGCGGAAGGCGCGCTCGAAGCGCGGGATGCGAACCCTCCGGGTCGTGCCCTCCTCGCCCTTGACTTGATGCACGCGCTTCTTGTACGGGCAGCGTTTGGGCTTACCGGTGCAGCGGCTCACGATGACGAGCCCGACCCGCGCTCTGACGGTGAGCGAGTCGATGCGCGCACCGCGGCGCGTCGCGATGCCGCGGATCCGCACCTTGGGGAACGGTGTGAGCTTGGGCAGCGGCTCGGTGGACGGCGGCTGCGGGGGCGGCGGCGGAAGCTCGTACTGCTGGCCCGACGCCCCGCCCGCCGCGAGGGCATAGATCGCGCCGCCAAGGATGCAGGCTGCCAAGAACGACCGGAGCATCGACGCGCGCACTCGTGGAGCCTATAGGCGAAGATCCGGCGCGTCTACTGCCCTCGGTGCGGCAGCTCGGTCTCCACGGCCCGCCGCGACCGGCGCGGTAGTGTGCGCTCGTGGCCCGGTGCAGCCAAGGTCGGGTGGATACGGCGCCCGTCGCCGGCCCGCTGGCACGCGATGTCCTGCAGTCCGCCATCGAACGCGTACCGACGGCGCTCTTGCTGATCTCCCCGGGCAGGGCGGTGGTGACGTTCGCCAACCAGGCCGCCCATCGCATGGCTGGCGGGGAGTTCCCGCTCGGATCGCCCGCCGAGCTCTACGACCGCTACCACTTCACCGATCCGGCAGGCCGCCAGATCCCGCGCGACGCGATGCCCAGCGTTCGCGCGGCCAAGGGCGAGCAGCTCGAGGGCTTTCAGATGAACTGGCATCAGCGTGATCGCGTGATCTCGCTGCTGATCCGCTCGGCGACGCTCACGCTGGACGACCACGAGACCGTCGTCCTGCTCGCCTTCGAGGACGTCACCGCGCTGAAGGGCACGGCGCGCGCCGACGAGCAGTCGCTCGCGCTGCTGGACACCATGTTCTCCACGGCGCCGCTCGCGCGCGCGTTCTTCGACACCGATCTGCGCTACGTGCGCGTCAACGACGAGCTCGCTCAGCTCAACGGTGTGCCCGCGGCGGATCACATCGGGCGCACCCCACACGACGTCCTGCCGCAGATCGGCAGCTCCGTCGTCGCCGATCTGCGCAGGGTGCTCGAGGGCGGTGAGGCGCTCGTCGACGTCGAACGAATCAGCCCGACGGCGGCGCGGCCCGAGGAGCACCGCCACTGGCGCATGAACTACTACCCCGTACGGGACGCTGCCGGAGAGCTCGTCGGGGTCGGTCTGGTTGCCATCGACGAGACCGAGCTCAAAGCGCTGCTCGAGTCAGAGCGCAGGGCACGCGAGCGCGCCGAGCGCGCCGAGCTGCGCGCGTCGCTGCTCGCTCACGTGGGCGCGGTCCTCAGCGTCTCGCTCGACTACGAGGAGACGCTGGGCCGCGTTGCTCGCGCGGCCGTGCCGGGCAAGGCGGACTGGTGCGTCGTCGACATGCTCGACGCCGATGGCGCGCTGAGGCGGCTGGCGGTCTGCCACAGCGATCCCGACAAGGAACGCTGGGCCTGGGAGCTGCACGATCGCTACCCGCCGGACCCCGCCGAGGAGCGCGGCATCTTCGCGGTGCTGCGCACCGGCGAGCCAGCGCTGTACGAGACGATTCCGGATGCCCTGCTGGAGATCGGCGCGCGCGACGAGGAGCACCTGCGGATCATGCGCGAGCTCGGGATGTCGTCGGCGATCATCGTCCCGCTCAGCGTGCGCGGCGTGCCGGTCGGGGCGATGACGTTCATCCTCGCGGAGTCGGGCCGCCACTACGGAGCTGAGGATCTCGGGCTGGCGGTCGAGATCGCCCGCCGCGGATCGCTCGCCATAGAGCAGGCCCGCCTGTACCGCGAGCGCAGCCACATCGCCAGGACGCTGCAGCGCAGCCTGCTGCCGCGGCGCCTGCCGGAGATCGAGGGCTTCGAGGTGGCCGCGCGCTACGAGGCCGCCGGCCGCGGCTACGACGTAGGCGGCGACTTCTACGACGCGTTCGAGACCGGCGACGGACTCTGGGGCGTCGTCGTGGGCGACGTCTGCGGGAAAGGTCCCGAGGCAGCCGCGCTCACATCGCTGGCGCGCTACACGATCCGTGCGGCGGCGCTCGTCAAGACGGGACCGGCAGAAGTTCTGGAGATGGCGAACGAGGCGGTCGTCGGCGAGCGGACCGATGGCAACTTCGTCTCCGTGGTGCACGCGTGGCTCGATCCCGAGGACTGTGCGGTGCGCGTCGCAAGCGCCGGGCACCCGCCGGTGCTCATCATCCGCAGCGACGGGACCGTGGAATCGGTCAAGCCGCTGGGCACGCTGCTGGGCATCGAGAGTGGCAGCACGTACGCACAGGCGCCGGTCGCGCTTCACTGCGGCGACCTGGCGCTGCTCTACACCGACGGGATTCTCGACGCGGGCGCACCCGGCAACGTGATGAATCCAGAGGACCTGGCCGAGATTGCATCGCGCGTGGCGGGCGGGACGGCGGCCGACCTCGCGCAACTGGTCGAGTTCGAGGCGCTTGCGATCGCCGGCGGCGAGCCGCGCGACGACCTGGCGATCCTGGCGCTGCGCTGCACGTAGTCCCGACGCCGGCGTTGCCCTTGCGCCCGTACCGGTACCGTCGCCCTCGTGTGGGGGCGCCTGCGGTCGGGAACGGCGAAACGAGATGAGCGTTCGCGCGCGCCGCACCGTGGCATGCGCCGCCGCGTCGCTCGCGGGCCTCGTGCTCGTCCCCGCGGCCGCAAGGGCCGCGCCGGGGGCACAGGCGATTGCGAGTTTCCCAGCCGCCGCAACGGTCGGCCAGATCGGTCTTGCCGGCTCGATCGAACTGGTCAATCGCAACACCACCGTGCTGCATGACAACCTTACGAACAGCGTCTGCCATCCCGCGGAGGCATCTGCCCCCTGCGCCTCTCCGGAGCGGGGCATCGTGCTCATACCGTCGTGCGGAGCGCTGTCCGGCCTCAATTGCGTGGGTCCCGACCCGGGAGTGTTCGGGCTCTCGGCGACGGGCGTCGGCAAGGCCGGCAGCGACTGCGCGGGCATGGGCTTCAAGATCGCCGTCATCGATCCGGCCTTCGGGACGGTGCGCTTCACGCCGCAGCCGGCGGGCGCGCGCGTGATGTTGCCGGGCACCGGAGCGTCGTGTGAGATCGGCTTCACGTTCAGCGTCCTGAAGTCTCCGACCGTCGACTCCAATCCCGCAGCCGCCGGCGTCCAGACCGCGCAGATGACCGAGCACAGGCAGTACGTCGGTCTG
>JALZJA010000039.1 GCA_030860005.1 Actinomycetota bacterium | reverse complement strand
ACACGCCCGAGGAAATCGCTGCCGTAGTCGCCTCGCTCAGCGCGGCGGCGCGCGCGCTCGCGGCCCGCGACGGCGTCGGCGACTACCTGCGCGCGCAGGGGGAGTCACGCGTGCCGGTCCAGTCGCGCGAGCGCGCCGACGCGGCGCTGCGCGTCTTCATCAGCCGCGTCTTCAGCGAGGCGACCGAGTTCGTCATCACCGACGAGCGCCTCGAGCGCGCGTACACGGAGCTCGAGGACGCGTTGCTCGACGGCCGCGCTCAGGCCGTCGTCGTCGCGCCGGTGCTGGGCCTGAGGATCATCTCCCCGGAGATCGCGCTCAGCGATGGGCTGTCGCTCATCTGCGGAGACCAGCTCGCGGAGGCGCCGGCGGACGCCGTCTGGCCGCGCGGCGCCGACTGTCCCTGCGTGCTCGCGTGCCTGACGGTCACCGACGATCCCGGTGCCCCGGCCCCGCTGACCGACGCACGCATGCGCTTTCGTCGCCTGCTCAGCGCGCTGCGGCTGTTCGACCCGGCGTGCGTCGCGCTCGGGCCCGTGGCGTGGGAGCGCAACGGCTCGGCGCCGTGGATGCTCGGCGATCTCGGGACGGCCGGCCGGGCCCGCGGGGAGCTGGTCATCGATATGGACTCGGAGGACGAGCTGCGCGCGTTCTGCTCGCTCATCGCACGTCGCGCGCCTGGAACGGGAGAGCTGGCGTGGGCCCTGCGCCGCTTCGAGCTCGGCTGCGAGCGCGCGAGCGCGTTCGACGCGCTGACCGATCATCTGCTCGCGCTGCGCGCGCTGCTCGAGCCCGAGGGGCCGGCCAGCGGCCGGCTCGCGGGGCGGATCGCCGCGCTGTGCGCGACGGAGGAGCACCGGCTCGAGGTCACCGAGCGAATGGCGCATGCCGTGGTCTTGGAGCGCTCCGTCATCACCGGGCTGGCCGTCGCCGACGGCGCGGTCGAGGCGCTGCTGGCCGAGCTGTCGGGCTATCTGCGGGCGTTGCTGCGCGACGTGGTGTGCGGGCATCTCGACCCCGATCTGTGCGGGCTTGCGGATCGGCTGTTGTCGGAGTCGGGGACGCTGGCTTCGTAGGGTCGCGCTCGCGCAGTTCCATCGACCGGGCGCGCTCAAGCACCCGCCAGATGGCGGTACAGCGCGAGCAGGCCGTCGATGTCCTGCACATCGCCGTCCAGGCGCGGGACGACGATCGGGTCACGCTCCCCGACCCGTTCGGTGAGGGCCGCGATCGACTCGGCGTCGCGGGCGGCGAGCTCGCGGAGATCGGCGACGGCGTCGGCGACCTTGGCCGACAGTGTGTCGCCGAGCTGGGCGGGCACGTCGCCGGCGTCGGCGAGGTCCGCGTCGACGATGTGCGCGCGGTTGACGATGAGGCCGCCGAACGGCATCCGCGCCTCGCGCAGCTTCTCGCGGAAGAAGATCGCCTCGGCGACGGGCTCGCGCTCGGGCGACGTGACGATGAGAAACGTCGTCGCGGGATCGGCGAGGAGCGCCTTCACGCCCGCCGCGCGTCTCTTGAAGCCATCGATGAGACCGCCGAGCGAGCGGAAGAAAACGGCGATATCGCCGAGCAGGTTGACGCCGGTGAGGCGCTTGAGCACGCCGAAGACGATGCTCGTGCCGGCGCTCATGAGGCGGCCCGCGATCCCGGTCGGTGCGAGGAAGACCTTCAGTGCGCGGCCCTCGAAGAAGTCCGTCAGGCGGTCGGGCGCGTCGAGGAAGTCCAGCGCGTTGCGAGAGGGCGGCGTGTCGAGGACGAGCACGTCGAAGCCGCCCTCGTGGTGCAGGTCGTAGAGCTTGGCGATCGCGCTGAACTCCTGCGTGCCGGCGACCGCACCGGACAGCTCGCGGTAGATGCGGTTGCCGAGCACGTCGTCGCGCGTCTGCGCGTCGGGCGCCAGGCGCACCATGAGGTCGTCGAACGTCGCCTTCGGGTCGAGCATCATCGCCCACAGCTCACCGCGCATCTCGATCCCGTGGCCCTCGAGCAGCTTCGGCTCGACGCGGCGAGGCTCGTTGCCGAGCTGCTCGACGCCGAGCGACTCGGCGAGCCGCTTGGCGGGGTCGATCGTGACGACGGCGACGCGCGCACCGGCCGCGGCGAGGCCGAGCGCCAGCGCCGCGGAGGCCGTGGTCTTGCCGACCCCGCCTGAGCCGGCGACGATGACGACGGACTTGCCGTCGAGCCGCTCCTTGAGGTGTGCCGGAGGCGGCGACGTCGCGGCCGCCGGCGGGCTCCCACGCGGTCTGGCGGTCATGCGAGCTGTCCCTCGATCTCGTCCGCGAGCTCTACGAGATTCGCGCCGCCCGGGTGCAGCGCCAGGCGGACCGGCTTGTGGTCGGTGAGCCGGCGCAGGCGCCGCAGCTGGGCGCGCTGGCGCAGTG
>JALZJA010000482.1 GCA_030860005.1 Actinomycetota bacterium | reverse complement strand
GCGTTGATGAGGATCACGCTCGCCCAGACCGAGAGCGTGCTCGGGAAAGTCGACGAGAACCTCGAGCGCGCGCACGACATCATCCGCGCGGGCGGCAAGGAGCGCAGCGATCTCGTCGTCTTCCCGGAGCTGTTCCTGACGGGCTACAACCTCGGGCAGGTCGACGAGGACGTCGCGCTGTCGACCGAAGACCCGCGGCTGCTCGCGCTCGGCACGATCGCGCACGAGACCGATGTGCTCATCGGCCTCTGGGAGGACGGGCTCGGCGTCCACAACTACAACGCGGCCGCCTACTACGACACCGACAAGCTCGTCCACACGCATCGCAAGCTCTACCTGCCGACGTACGACATCTACGAGGAGCGCAAGTTCTTCTCCCCCGGCCAGACGCTGCGCGCATTCGACACGCGGCAGGGACGGGTCGCGACGCTGATCTGCAACGACGCGTGGCAGCCGCACCTCGCGTTCCTCGCCGTGCAGGACGGGGCGCGCGTGCTGTTCATGCCGACGAACTCCTCCCAGAGCCGCTTTCCCGAGCAGTACGACTCGAAGACGTACTGGCGCGACATCACGGTCTTCTACGCGCGGATGTTCCAGTGCTTCGTCGTGTTCGTGAACCGCGTCGGCGACGAGGCCGAGCACCTGCGCTTCTGGGGCGGCTCGCACATCGTCGACCCGTGGGGGCGCGTGATCTGCGAGGCGCCCGACAACGAGGAGGCGATCGTGACCCACGAGATCGACCTGGCGATGGTGCGCAAGCGCCGCCGCGAGGTCCCGCTCGTGCGCGAGGCGCGGCTGGGCCTGCTCGCGCGCGAGGCCACGCGGCTGGCCGAGGAGGGCGGCGACGCCTGAGGTCCTACGATGTGCGCAGTCCCCGGCGCCGTGGCGGAGTGGCTACGCAGCGGCCTGCAAAGCCGTTTACTCCGGTTCGAGTCCGGACGGCGCCTTGATGTCGAGTAGTGGTCGATATGCGACCCATACTCGACATCAGCGCCGGCGCAGCTGACCCAGCCGCCTGCGCACCCGCCGCGGCAGGCGGCGCGCATCCGCCGCCACGAGCGCGTCGCGCTCCGTGCGCAGGCCCGCCGACTCGAGCTGAAGCAGCGCCACCTGGTGGCTCAGCGCCGCGATCTCGCGCGGCTCGTGCGGGTCGATGCGCTCGAGCTCGGACACGCTCACCTCAACCGAGCGGCGGCGCAGCACCACCAGGCCGTGCTCGCGCGGCGCGGTCCCCTCGCGCATCTGGACGATCTCGAACGCGCGGCCCCAGTGCGCGCGCAGCCACCACGGCGAGTGAAAGACGGTCGGACCGCCGAGCCCCCAGTCCTGGCCGTGGTCGAGCACGGTCATGCCGATCCGGTCCGCGTTCCACTCGGCGCCCGTCCAGGCCTCGTACATCGCGCCGCCGAGGAACGAGATGATCGCCAGGCCGCCGGGGGCGAGCACGCGGTGAAGCTCGGCGAGCCAGCCGGCCCAATGATCGGTGAGGTGCGTGAACACCGAGACCGACCAGACGAGGTCGAACATCGCGTCGGGCTGGTGCAGCGGCGGCGCCTCGCCGTTGACGAACGCGTGCAGCGGCGGGCTGAGCTCGCGCTGCAGCCACGCGATGCTGGGCTCGTCGATGTCGCAGCCCCATAGCTCGCAGTCCTGCGCCTCGGGCAGGAAGTGGCGCATGACCTTGCCCGAGCCGCAGCCGAAGTCGAGCACGCGCTTGCCCTCCCACGACCAGGCGTCCCCGAGCAGCTCGAGGATCGTCGTGCGCGAGTCGCGGCCGACGGCACGGTAGGAGCCCAGGACGTCGCCCTGATCGGGCACGCCGGCACGCAGGGCCAAAGGCCGCGGCGGCAGCGGTGCAGCGCTCTCCATGCCGGCCGCGTCGCTCACGCGCGCAACTATGACTCGCGGCCACGTCGCAACGCGCGTAGCGTTCGCGTGATGGGACGCATCACCCTGCACCAGGGCGACATCACGACCGACGCCGAGGCCGACGCGATCGTCAACGCCGCGAACTCGAGCCTGCTTGGCGGCGGCGGCGTGGACGGCGCGATCCACCGCGCGGCGGGACCCGAGCTGCTCGAGGAGTGCCGCCCGCTCGACGGCTGCGACACCGGCGAGGCAAAGATCACCGGCGCCGGACGACTCCCGGCGCAGCACGTCATCCACGCGGTCGGTCCCGTCTGGCACAGCGGCGAAGAGGGCGAGCCCGAGCTGCTGGCCTCCTGCTATCGCCGCGCGATCGAGCTCGCCGACGAGAGCGGCTGCCGGCGGGTGTCGTTTCCGGCGATCTCGGCGGGCGTCTACGGCTACCCGCTGCAGCAGGCGGCGGCGGTCGCGATCGCGGCGACATCCGCCGCGCTCGACGAGCACCCCGGCGTCGAGGAGGCGCGCTTCTGGCTGTTCGACGAGCGGGCCTACGACGCGTTCGCGCGCGCCCTCGAGGGCGCATAGGCTTGGCGCATGACCGCCACCGCCGGCATCGTCCTCGCGGGAGGTCGATCGAGCCGCATGGGCGCCCCGAAGGCGACGCTCGACTGGCGCGGCTCGACGCTCGTGCGGCGCGCGGTCGGGATCGTCGGGCGCGCCGTGGACGGTCCGGTCGTCGTCGTCAGGGCGCACGGGCAGAAGCTGCCGCCGCTGCCCGGCGGCGTGGAGCTCACCGAGGACGCGCGTGAGGGACGCGGCCCGCTCCAGGGCCTCGCGGCCGGGCTGGCCGAGATCGCCGGGCGCGCCGATGTCGCCTACGTCAGCGGCGTCGACACCCCGCTCCAGCACCCCGCCTTCATCCGCCACGTCGTGCGCTCGCTCGACGGCGATCACGACGTCGCGCTGCCCCACGCGCACGGCTTCGACCATCCGCTCGCGGCCGCCTACCGGACATCGATCGCCTCCGCCGTCGAGGAGGTCATCTCCAGCGACGAGCTCGCCACCGGCGCCCTGCTGGAGCGCCTCGAGGTGCTGGCGCTCGACGAGCCGGCGCTGCTCGCCGATCGCGCGGTGGCGGCCTTCGATCCAGACCTCGACTCGGTGCACAACCTCAACACGCCGGACGAGTACGACGCGGCGCGCGCGCGGCTCGCCCCGCGCGTGACCGTCCGCTGCTGGGGCGCCCTGCGCACCGCAGGCCTGGATCCGATCACGCTGTGCGTCGCCACGGCCGGTGCGGCCGCCGAGATCCTCGGCATTGAGCTCGGCGGCGACGTCGTCGCGATCCTCAACGGCGAGCGGATCGTCGAGGACCCGCAGGAGCCTCTCGCGGCGGGCGACACCGTGATCTTCACGGCGACCGAGCGGCCGATCTCGTAGGCCACATCTCGTGTAGTTTCACCACGACTCGTCCCCACGTCGTCACGCAGATCGGAACCCATGACCACAACGCCAACCACTGACGACGCCATCCTTGTCGGCGGTCCGTACTGGGAGGAGCTGTCGGTCGGCGATACAGATGTCGGGTTCCCGGCGATGACGCTCAACGAGGGGCATGCCGCATTGCACCAATCGATCATCGGCGACCGCCTGCGCCTGCCCGTCGACGCGACGCTGTCCGAGCGCGTCGCCGGCCGCCGCCTCGCCCACCCGATGCTCGTCTGCGACGTCTCGATCGGTCAGTCGACCCTGCAGACCCAGCGCGTCATCGGAAACCTCTTCTACCGCCGGCTCATGCTGCGGCGCCTGCCCGCGATCGGCGACACCATGAAGACGACGACCGAGATCGTCGCGCTCAAGCGCAACGCCGTGAAGGATGGGCGCAAGCCGACCGGCCTCGCCGTCCTGCACATCGTCACCACCGATCAGGAGGACCGCGCGATCCTCGACTACTGGCGCTGCGCGATGCTGCCGATCTCGGATGTCGACGCGTCCGAGCCGCACGCCGACGACCTCGACCAGTTTCCCGCCGACCTGCCGCCTGACGCGCTGACGAGCTCGCTGGACGACATCGACCTCGAGGCCTACCGCAACGAGGTTCCCGGCCAGCACTTCGCCGACGTCAGCGCGCCGACGACGTGGAAGGTCGACGGCGGCGACAGCGTCACCGCGGCGACCGAGCTCGCCCGCCTGTCGCTGAACATCGCCAAGGCGCACACCGACCCCGGGTCGCATAGCTCCGGCCAGCGACTCGTCTACGGCGGCCACACGATCGGGATCGCGGCAGCGCAGATCACGAAGGTGCTGCCGAACCTCGTGACGGTCCTCGGCTGGCATCACTGCAACCACCTCGGTCCGGTCTTCGAGGGCGACGTGCTGCGCAGCACGATCCACCTCGAGGGCACCGAGGCCCTGCCCGATGGCGGCGGCCTCGTGACCCTGCGCAGCGAGGTCGAAGCACAGCGCGCCGACGATTCGTTGGACGCGGTGTTGGACTGGCGACTCGTAGGAGTGATGGCATGAGCGACGGGATCCTCTCCGGCATTCGGGTGATCGAGGGCTCGGCGTTCGTCGCCGCGCCGACAGCGGGGATGACGCTCGCCCAGCTCGGCGCCGACGTCATCCGCTTCGACGCCCCCGGCGGGGGGCTGGACTTCAAGCGCTGGCCGCTGTCGGCGAGTGGCGACAGCCTCTTCTGGTCGGGCCTGCAGAAGGGCAAGCGCTCCATCGAGGTCGACCTGCGCTCCGACGAGGGACGCGAGCAGCTCGCCCAGCTCATCACGGCGCCGGGCGAGGGCAACGGCATCTTCCTGACGAACTTCCCCGCCCGCGGCTGGATGGGTTACGAGGCGCTCTCAGAGCGCCGCGAGGATCTCATCATGGTCGTCTTGACGGGCAACCACGACGGCTCGTCGGAGGTCGACTACACGGTCAACCCGTCCGCCGGCTTCCCCGAGGCGATGGGCCCGCGCGACTCCAACGTGCCGACGAACAGCCTCATGCCGACATGGGACTCGATCATGGGCGGCCTGGCTGTCGTCGGTCTGCTCGCGGCGCTGCGTCACCGCGACGCGACCGGCGAGGGCCAGCTCGTCGAGATCGCGCTGTCGGACGTCGCGTTCGCGACCGTCGGCCATCTCGGCCGTATCGCCGAGGTGCAGCTCGAGGGACGCGACCAGCCGCGCGACGGCAACTACCTCTACGGCGCCTTCGGCGGCGACTTCGAGACATCGGACGGCCGCCGCGTCATGATCGTCGCGCTCACCGATCGTCAGTGGAAGGCGCTGAAGGAGGCGACCGGAACCGAGGAGCTGTTCGCCACCGTCGAGCAGGCCACCGGTCACGACTTCCGCGGCGAGGCCGGGCGCTACAAGGGGCGTGACCTCATCCGCGAGCTGCTCACACCGTGGTTCGGCGAGCGCACGCTGGCGCAGATCCGCGAGACGTTCGCGGGCACGGGCGTGTCGTGGGGGCCCTACCAGACGTTCAAGCAGCTCGTCGAGGAGGATCCGCGCTGCTCGGAGGACAACCCGCTGTTCACGATGATCGAGCATCCGGTCGGGACGTACCTCACCCCGGCCTCGCCGCTGAACTTCAGCGTCAGCGGGCGCCCGCCCGCGAAGCGCTCGCCGCACCTCGGCGAGCACACCGACGAGGTGCTCGCCGAGCTCGGCGACCAGGCGCCCGCGTAGCGAGGGATGCGTCGCGGCGCGCGATCATTGGCCGGTGGATAAAGGTCTAGATCTGACGCGGCCTGCACCATCGACCAGTACGCCTATGGCCGATCTGGCTTGAGGATCCCTTCGGCAGTCGGATTCCGGTGTGGAGTCCGCTGACCACGCGCTCGTCGCTTGTTGCCCCACAACGGCCGGGCGTGTGAGCGTGGAGGGGAGGCCAAGAAGGGCGTCCCCTCCACGCGGGCAGTACGAGCGCTGACGGCAGGCGCGTAGCGCCGCCGTCACATGAGCTTGAGAGCTTCCGGCATGCGGTTGCCCGAGCGTGAAGGCGCCACTGCCGGCGACGCGCGCGACCGCCTCGAGCATCCGCTCAACGCCGGTATCGGCGTCACAGCCGTTTCGCCTCGTTCGTGGAGACGATCACGATCGCGAACGCGATCATCGCGCGGGCCTCCTCGCAGCCGGATCGGGCAGCTGCTTCATGCCTCGGGTGCCAGATCGGGCAGCTACTTCATGCCGCTACCGCCGCGGGCCGGCGCGCCGTATGCGGCACGGAGTCGAGGCGCTCGAGCCCAGCGCATAGTGCGCGCCGGCCGCGATGGTGCAGGCCGTGCACGGAGCTGTTCGTGCGCCCGAGCCGCTCGGCGATCTCGACGGGCGAGAGACCGAGCACGTGGCGCAAGACCACCACCTCGCGCTGGTCGTCGGGGAGCGTGGCGAGCGCTTCGTGCAGCGACCGCGCGCGCTCGGACGCTTCCTCGCAGCCGGCGTCGTCGGGACCGAAGATCTCCTCGGTCGGCGTCGAGCGGCGCGCGCGGACGGTGTCCACGGCGGCGTTGTGCGACATGCGCAGCAGCCATGCGACGAACGGGACGCCGCGCTGCTCGTACTTGAGGATCGCCGTCATGAGCTTGGCGAACACCTGCTGCGTGACGTCCTCGGCGTCGTGATGGTCGCGCACGATCGTGTGGACGTAGCCATAGACGTTGTCGGCGTACCTCAGGTAGAGGAAGCGCACCGCGTCGCGATCGCCCTGCTTGGCAGCACTGATGGCCCGGCTGACGAGGCGCTCGATCTCGGGCGACGTCTCCACCGTCGGCTTGGCGATCAGACGATCCTTCGTGCGCCCGGCCCATGGCGTGTGTGCCTCGGGCATCGGGAGCGCTGTCCTGTGCTCACGCTTCATAGGGTCTCTTCCTTGAGAATGGCGGTGTCATGAACGAGTCTCGCATCATGCGAGAGGAGCGGCGGCGCGTCAGCAAGCGACAGCCACGGGCGCCGTCACGAGGTTATGGACGTGCGCGTAACGGCTCGCCTCGGTGCGGTTCGCCACTCCGAGCTTGCGGTACGTGTTCGACAGGTGGAACTTCACGGTCTGCTCCGTGACCCACAGCGTCCGTGCGATCTGGCCGTTCGTCGCGCCTTCGGCAACGAAGCCGAGGATCTCCTTCTCGCGCAGCGTCAGCGGGCAGTCCGCGTCGGGGGCCGGCGGGCGGCGCTCGAAGCGGTGCACGACGTTGCCGAGCACGACCTCGCGCAGCATCGTCCCGAGGCTGACCGAATGCATCGACTTCGACAGCACCGCGTGGGCGCCGGCGTCGAACGCCTCGTTCATCCACTCCTCGCTCATGCGCAGCGTCAGCAACAGACGCTTGGCGCCGGGCGCATGCTCGACGGCCTCGCGCAGCCGGGCCAGAGCATGGTCGGTGTCGTGCATGTCGTTGCTGCGCGGACCGGTCATGTCGTCGACGAGCACGACGTCGGGACGCAGCTCGAACAACGCATCGCGGACTTCGACGCGGCCGTCGATGACGCCGATGACCTGGAATCCGGCCGTCTGCTTGAGCGCGAGGCGAATGGAGTGCGCGACCAGCGAGTGGTCAGCGACGATCAGCAGGCGCTTCATGCCGGCACACCTCTCTCATGCTGCGGGTGGGACGAGTTCATCGCGTCGCTTCCTTCCGTGGTTGCGTAGACATCCGGCGTCGCGACGATCCCCAGATCGAAGTCGGCGCTCGAATGCAAGATCAGGTCGGCGGCCTCGTGGCGGGAGCGCACGCCGAGCTTTGCGAACGCGGATGACAGGTGGCACTTGACGGTGCTCTCGGCGAGGTAGAGCTCACCCGCGATCGCCTTGTTGCTCTTGGCCAGGGCGACCATGCCGAGCACTTGCTTCTCGCGGCCCGACAGCGTCGGCCGGTCGACATCGTGGCGCCGTGCCGCCGGAACCGCCATCTGGCCGGCGAGCGAGGCGCGGATCGTGGGCGCGAGGGCTGCCTCGAGCTCGGGCTCGAAGACGACGCCGACGGCGCCCGCCTCAAGCGCG
>JALZJA010000406.1 GCA_030860005.1 Actinomycetota bacterium | reverse complement strand
GTGCGCGTCGCCTATGGTGGCGTGAGCGCCGTCGAGGACGTGACGTTCGACCTGCTGGAGAACGAGATCACCGCGTTCATCGGGCCATCGGGGTGCGGCAAGTCCACGCTCATCCGCTGTCTGAACCGGATGAACGACCTCATCCCGAGCGCGAGCGTGAGCGGCAAGGTCGTCTACCACGATCAGGATCTCTATGCCGACGAGGTCGACCCGGTCGAGGTCCGCAAGCGGATCGGCATGGTCTTCCAAAAGCCCAACCCCTTTCCGAAGTCGATCTTCGAGAACATCGCGTTCGGGCCCAAGGTCCTGGGCATGAAAGGGAACATGAGCGAGATCGTCGAGCGCGCCCTGACGCGGGCGGCGCTGTGGGATGAGGTCAAGGACCGCCTGAAGACGAACGCCTTCGGGATGTCCGGCGGCCAGCAGCAGCGGCTGTGCATCGCCCGCACGCTCGCCGTCGATCCCGACGTCATCCTCATGGACGAGCCGTGCTCGGCGCTTGACCCGATCTCGACGGGCGCGATCGAGGAGCTGATGCTCGACCTCAAGGCGAAGTACTCGATCGTCATCGTCACGCACAACATGCAGCAGGCGGCGCGCGTGTCGGACAAGACCGCGTTCTTCAACGTCGACAAGCTCGAGGAGGGCAAGCGCGTGGGCAAGCTCGTCGAGGTCGATGACACGGAGAAGATCTTCACGGCGCCGTCCGACCCGCGCACCGAGCAGTACGTCACGGGCAAATTCGGATGAGCCCAGATACCGCGCGCCAGCATTTTCAGCACGCGCTCGCCGAGCTCGAGGACAGAGCGCTCGGCGGCCTGGACCTCGTTGTCGAGCAGCTCGATCGCGTGGTCGAGGCACTCGAGCATCAGGATGTCGAGCTCGCCCAGCTCGTCATCGCCGACGACGACCGGCTCGACGGCCGCTACCTGGAGGTCCATCAGGGGATCCTGTCGCTGCTCGCGCTTCAGGCGCCGGTCGCCGGCGACCTGCGGCTCGTTGCGGCGCTGCTGCACGTCATCAAGCACGTCGAGCGCATGGGCGACCAGTGCGTCAACGTCGCGAAGCTCATCCCGCTGTCGGGTCACGAGCCGCCCGTGCAGGGCGAGATCCTCGACCGGCTCGTCCAGATGGGGCGGTTCGCGCGCGCCGAGGTCGTGCAATGCAAGCGCAGCTTCGCCGAGCGCAACGTGCCGATGGCGGAGGATCTGCTTGCGCGCGACCGCGACATCAACCGCTTGAACCGCGAGATCTTCCGGCTCGCGATCGAGGCCGGCGACGATGTCGACATCCGGGAGTGGGCGATGATCATGACGCTCGTGGCGCGCGCGTTCGAGCGCATCGGCGACAACGCGGTCGACATCGGCGAGCAGACCGCGTTCGTCGTGACGGGGCTGTTCCGCGAATTCTCGGACGCCTCTCACGTCGTCCCGATGTGAGAGATGCCCGGATTTTGCGAAGGTCCGCTTGTGAAAATCTTGTAATCGGACCTGCGACCAGCTGTCGGGTTGTCGCCCGGGGTCCATAGACTTCGCCAGGTCATGAGCGATCTACATTCTGCAGCGCCTGCGTCCGCCGCGCTGCGAGTTGCCGTATGCGACGGTGACTCAGGGTTCGTGCAGGTATTGACGAACCGCCTCGACCGCCGCGGCTGGGAGTACCGCATGCTCGGTAGCGCGGTTCCCGTCGAACGCCTCGTGAGCATGCGCCTCGGTGCGCTCGTGCTCGACCTGGCCCTGCTGGGCCAGCACGCTTGGGAGTACCTCGAGCGCGTGACGCGTGAGCTTCCGGGCCTCCCGGTCATCGTCTGCACCGGGCAGTCCACGGTCGCCCAGCGCGTCCGCGGCCTGCGGCTCGGGGCCGACGACTGGATCACGAAGCCGTGTCACCCGGAGGAGCTCATAGCGCGCGTGGAGGCCGTCGCACGCCGCCGCCGCTTCGCCGACGGGCAGGTCGCGGCCGACGCCGTCGTCGCCGGTGAGATCGAGGTGCGCCCCGACCAGTTCCAGGCCTTCGCCAACGGCCAATCGATCGACCTGACGCGGCGCGAGTTCGAGCTGATCCAGATGCTCGCCGCGGCCGACGGGCGGGTCCTCGAGCGCGAGGAGATCTATCAGCGGGTCTGGGGCTACGCGATGGCCCACGGCGACCGCTCGGTCGACGTCTTCGTGCGCAAGCTGCGCTCCAAGCTCCAGCAGGCGTCGCCGGACTGGCGCTACATCCACACGCATTTCGGCGTGGGGTACCGCTTCGCGGCCGAGCGGGCAGGCGATTCGTCGCCGCCGATCGCCGCGGCGGGGATGCCCGCGCGTGAGCCCGAGCGGGACCCGCAGACCGTTCGCGCGCTGCGCGCGCTCGCCTAGATGTTGGCGACCGGTTGCGATGTTGGCGCGGGCGCGGCCCACTAGCCTGTTGGCATGAACCTCGAGGTCGCTCGCAACATCGCGATCGTCATCGCGCTCGCGCTCGTCGTGTGGCTCGTGCCGGGGGGCGGCGAGGGAGCGGCGCTCGTCGAGCAGATCCTCAGCGCGATCTTCATCGTGATGATCGTTCTGATCCTCAGCCGTCTGTACCGCCAATACCGCGGGGAGATCTTCGGCCTCGGCGACCAGTGGCGCTTTGCCCTGTACGCGGCCCTCGGCGTGGCGGTCGTGACGGTCGCGGCCAGTAGCCGGCTCTTTGACTCCGGAGCGGGCACCCTGCTGTGGTTCGCGCTGCTCGGGGCGGCATCGTGCACGCTGTACCTCGTCTGGCAGCAGTACCGCTCGTACGGGTAGGCTGCGGCGCGCGGCGCTCGGGTGCTTCGCGATCCGACCGCGGTGGCGAGGGGGCATGTGCACGTACTGCTGCTTTCGTCGAGAAGCGGAACTTTGCCCGAGGTCGCATGACCAAGCTGCGAGACCCGTGGTTGGACGCTGCGGCGGCGACGACGGGAGTCCTACACGGGATCCGCGGCCACGAGCCAACGGTCGAGCTGGTCGACGCCGTCAAGGATCGAGCTCCAATCGCGCCGCCAGCGAACATCGAGTGCCTCGCTGGGCTGACATAGCGTCACCGCCTCATAGCCAAGCCGCGTTACCAAGTCCGCAATCTCCGGAGGGGCGGTGCGAAGAGGCGCGGACGTGGCGGCCACGCTTTCGGTCTTGCGCCCCCGCTCGAGAGCCACGAGCGCCCGACGCAGCCGAGTACGGGCCATGTAGGCCTCGTCTGGGTTGCGTCCGGCGCGCCGAACGGCCTCAAGCAGCTGTCGGTAGTACGCGGTGTCGCTCACGCCCCCACGCCTCCAAGTCGTTGATGAAGCGGTTGACCGCCTCCAGCCATCGCGCCTTCATTAGCGGCTCCTCATGACGACCACGCTGGTGCTTGCGCCAACCGGTTGCGTAGCGCGCGAGTAGGGCGGTGTCGGCGGCAGGCCAACCGAGGACTCGTCCGCAAACAAAAAAAGGCTGCTCGCGCCCGAACGCCGCAGTGCCGGCGAGGTGGGCACCCAGGATGGCAGCGTGACGCACCACCGTCGCAATTATCTCGTACTCAAAGTCCGCCCAGCCGCCATCAAGCATGGAGGCTTGGCTCTCCTGTATAGCCTGCCGGAATGCAGTCAGGTCCTCATCAACGCGAGTAAATGGAGGCAAGTTCGCCAGCAGAAGGGGGAGCCGGTTAGGCTCGTGCGCTGCCGCGTGCCATCGCATCCCTTCGGTCGCTATGTGATGCAGGAACAGCGACCCGTAGCTCGCCATCCGTTCCATCTCTAGCCAGCTGTAGTAGCTGGGCTGAACTCGTGGGTACGAGGGCTCAAGACAGCTGACGACCACTCCCACGACGGACTCGGTGTCCGCCACGATCAACACATCTGTGTCGCTCTGGGAATCCGCGTCGCCGCGGGCGCGCGAACCATAGATCCAGATCTCGGGTAGCTCGATCATCGCCGCGTCACCGCGCGGAAGACATAGGTCACGAAGAGCCCCAAGAACAGTAGTCCGGTACCCGACTCAGCGAGGACGATCCACTGGGCGACGCCCGTTGCGTCGATCTGCGTTACACCCGGGGAGTTCACAATGCTGGCCACGCTCAGCGTCCAGTAGTCAAGGATTACGATTTCGCGTCCAGGCTGCGCGTGCAGATGATCTCGGGCCAAGAAGAGCAGCAATGGCCCAAGGAAGCCGGCAACCACGGCGAGGCTGCCAAGAAGCCGACGGATGCGCTCGCCGTGGCCCCATATGACCCCATTTAGTCGGCTGCCCGCAAGCTGTAGCCACGCGCGAGCACGCTCTACCCCGGTGCGGAAATGAGTCTCGGCATATTCGTCCTTCCAGCGCCAGCCTCGGCTCAGGCTTAGCTCCGCCTCCTCTATGGAGCGCAGTCGGTAGCGCCGCGCGTCCTTGTCCATGCCGAGATGGCTGGCCTCGCTCGCGAGGTTCGCCGTGAGGTCTCGGCACAGGTTGGGCTCCTGCGGAAGGTTCAACTCGAGGAAGTCATACGGAGGCACTGATCGAACGAACCGGCTGTAGGCAAAGCCTCCCCCGGATATCTTCGGACGAATGAACTCACAGTCGAGGAACCGCGTGGCAGGGAAATGGCAATCGCGGATCTTCGTTTCGCGGAAGTAGCAGCCTTCGAACACGCAGGCAGAGAAGACGCATCTGCGGAGGTCAGCGTCCTTGAAGCTGACATTGGCGAATGTACATTGCACAAACTTCGCATCCGCGAGCGGCTCTCCATCGAAGCGCTGATTGACGAAGAGCGTGTCGTCGGCCGTCGAGACAGGCAGGGCCCCGCTGTTTGTGCGCGCAAGGTAGACGGACATCAGCCACTCGGTTCGACAGCATCACATGTTCTACGCGGATGCCAGGAATCCTCGGTGCGCTCCTATTCGCGGAAAGGACGAACGAGCCGCGCGTTCAAGAACGCATCAGCGGTCGGGCCACACCTTCCTACCAATCGCTCGGAACTTGCTGATGCTGAGCTGCCCGCGTTCATTTCGAGCCCGCGAGCCTGGCCTCGCGAGCGCTTGTGTCACCGCGGAGCGATCAGCTTCGTAGATCGCGGTCGGGGCGTACTCTCCATCGAGTAGCACGAGTAGCACAGTGTCCCACTGCTTCGTCAGGTCAATCGCGCCGATGCGCTGGCCGGGTTTCGAGCCCGGGAGGATGCAGCGTCCTTTGATCTGCAGCAGCTGCTCGCCGTTTCCCGTCGCGCGTATCGCGTCGTAGCCCGCCTGCCGCGCTGGTGAGAGCCTGAGCCCAAGAAGCTGCGCGGCTTCGTACTCGGCGATTTCCGCAGTCACGCCAAGGGGGCGGCCGGTGAGTTCGTAGTACTCGCGTGCGAGCACCTTCACGCCGTGGAGCACTTCGAGGAGACGATGTGAGGACGCCATTCGGTTTCCCGGCTCTCGCTTCCAGCCGCGACCCTAGCGCAGCCGGTACCGATCGATGCTGGATGCGGCCTGGCCCACTCGGTCGCCTCGTGTGCCGGAGCGCACTTGTTCGAGGTCTAAACGGGCCCCACGCCCCTCCTCCTGAGATTCACGCGGTCGCACGGTGCTGCTTCTCGCGCCAGGGGCCTCGCCGGCTCCACCCTCCACCTGTTCAGCCGAGCAGCGCCTGAGCCGTACTCGCACGATCTACCGCTTCCGGACGTCGAACACGCGCCACACCATGTCGGCGATCCGCGACGCCGTACGCTTCGTCCCGTCGGGACCGTCGAGGCGGCCAATCGCGATGTGTGCCTGATGCGCAGCCTGGTGTTCGGGCAAGCGACGCGCGACCCGCGTGCGATGACGATCGCGAAGCGGTTCTAGGCGGATCGCCAGTCGCGGCCGGCGGCGCGCTCGGCGCGAGCGTGCCGGTGTGCTCTGACGATGTACCACGGCAGGGTGATCCAGATGCCAGCGCGCTGGGCCGCGGTGGGAGCCGTCCTGCGAAGGCCGCTGTCGCGGCCGGCTGCTTGAACGTCGCGCAATGATCCCGCGAGCGTGCGGCATGCGCAGCTGTAGGTGTCGAAGTCCTCGGACTGAGCGGCGGCAAGCACAGCCCGTTCGAGCACGAGTTGTCGATCGATGGCAGCGACGTAGCGCCGGTAGGCATCCGCGCGATCGGCTGGTGGTCGTAGGTCTGCCTTGCGGTCACGGCTTGACTCGAGGATGGCCAACATCTCGCTGTGCTTGCGCATCAGAGCCGCCCAATCGCCATGCGCTTGTGGAACCGGGACGAGTTCGAGGCGGCGCGCGGTCTCACGTTGGATCGCCGCCAACTGCTTGTCGAGCTCAGCGAACGTCAACCGTTCGGTCATGACGCGGACATCGACGCGTTCGGGAGGACGGCTTGACCAAGCCCTCGCCCCGCGGACCGAATGCCCGTTGGCTTCGTCACTGAAACGAGAGTGCCCCTCCTCGGGCATCGCGGCATTCTCGCCCGCCGTCGGCGAGTGGTCGCGCATGGATTCGCCTGTGAGGCTTCTTACGTCTGCGGGTCTACCTGCCGCGGGGTGCGGCCCGACGGGCCGCTCGCGTTCGGGTTCAATCCGGAACCAACCGGCCCGGCTACGCGTGCAGCGTGCCGATCGGCGCGGCTGCTCCCACGCCGCTGCTGCGCGTAGTCGTTCCCGCGGTCTCGACGCGCGGGCGGCCACCGGTTCTCCCCAGCTGGAGAAGCGCGGACACCGCTTCGTGCGCTACGCCGACGACGGACGGATCTACGTCGCCAGCAAGCGCGCGTGGCAGCGCGTCATGGCGAGCGTCACGCGCTACTCGAGCAGCGCCTCAAGCTCAAGGTCAACCGCCACAAGTCGGCGGTCGACCGCTCAACATCCGTGCGCGGTGATCGGTCCAAGTAAAGCGTTGGCGGTCGCTTGGCCGATCGCTTAGGCTGCGCGGCCGGGGGCCTTGAGAACACAATAGCGCTGTGCTTGGCCCCGCCATGCGTAGGAGGTAGCGTGATGGCTGGTGTGTTGAGACGAGGCGCGCCCGCCCAGGGCGACGGTCAAGATGAGCGCGCAGACCCGCTGGTTGACGACCCGGAGTTGCGGTCGTTCCCCGAGCTTGCCGCGGCCGTCAAGTCCAACCGCGCCAGTTTCGACACGTACGTTCGCGCGCGCTTCCTTGCAAATAAACGCTTCAATAGCGATCCGGCGAGCGGCGCTGTGTATGGGAAATGGCGCTTAACGCTGCTCGAGGCATTCCAGAGTGAGTCGGGCACGATCTGTGGCTCGTACTACTGTGAGCATCTCATCGGGGCCACCGCGCGCACGGATTGGCCGCGATTTGCGCTGGTCTTCAACTCCCATAGCTGGGGCCAAGAAGAAGAGCTGCTGACCAGCTGCGACGGCCTGTACTGGGAGGGCATCGACTACCTCGCAGGCACAGACCGCCTGACCTTCGTCGAGCGCTTATACGCGGTCGCGACCGACGTGCTGGCGATCCTCGACGCACGATGCAGCCCAGACGCAGATGCCCCGCCGGGCGCTGGTAGCGATGACGCTGCGACGCTTCGCGGCCAAGCACTCCAGGCGCTCGACAGAAAGCTCCACGACGTCAGGGCGTTTTATGCATTGGCAGCGCCCAAACGTGCGCGGCTGCGCTATCTGGCTGGCGTAGCGGCAGGCTTCGCGGTGACCGTCGCGCTCGCGGGGCTGCTGTGGTTGGTGCTGTGGGCCTCGGAGGTCGTGTCCGTGCAAGACCGCGGCGAAATCATCGCGATCTGGATCGCGGGTGGTATCGGCGCCGTCGTCAGCGTGATGCAGCGCGTCAGCTCTGAGAACCTCGAGCTCCATCACGAAGCCGGCAAGTCAGAACTGGTCCTCTTAGGAGCCATCCGCCCCCTGCTCGGAGCAGCCATCGCGGTCGCGCTGTACTCGCTGCTGGCCGGCGGCATCCTCGACTTCGCGATGCCCAGCGGAGCTACCGACGAGATCTACTACTTCGCCGGGATCGGCTTTCTCAGCGGTTTCAGCGAACGCTTCGCCCAAGACATGCTCGTCCGCACCAGCACCCACTTCACCCGCGACAACGCGCCACCCACCACGACGGCCACAACCCCGCCAGGCAACGCATCTGACAACACAAGCACATGACCGCCGCCGCTGAGCGCCGCTCCCCTCGGCACGCCGGTTCTCGCCTTCGAGGGCGCTGCTCCTCGCGGCTATCGGATCGGCCGCGGTGCCGCCTGGATCTGTCTCGGCCTTCCGGGCTGACGGGCGTCGCGGTTCAAATTGGTGTACCGCACGATAAGCCCGTCAACTGCCCGGCGACCCAGCCCTCGCCCACGGCTACCGTATCGCGGCTCGAGGCCTCACGCGGGCTTACCGGCCGAACTCCCGCCGCCGAGCGCGCAGCCTGGAGAGCGCTGGCATCGTCGAAGAGCTGCACTCTCGGTAGGCCCCCGCGCGAGCGCCGAGACGCGACACCAGACAGCAAGACCAAGGCACCACCACGTCAGTACCCGCCGTTCGGCGATCGCCGACCGGCCAGTGAAACTCCGGCACCGACGGATCGCGCCATCAATTGCCGATAGGCGACAGATGAACAACTTCCCTGTGCCGCTACCACTCACGCAGTGGCTATGACCGGCACCTTCGCCGTCGTCGCCATCGCAGTGATTGTCACCGCTTGGCTGCTCTGGCGATTCTCGCGACGGACCAACGTCCCGCGAACACAAGTGCCGTCAAGCACCCAGGCACAGATCGAGCTTCGGCCCGAGTTTCCTCCAGCAGGTCTTCTGGTCCCCGAGGGCGTTCTTCGATCCGCTGGCTCGACGTCTGCCGCGATCTGGGATGCGCTCGAGGCCGCAGCAGTGCCAGTTGCGGTTGAGTACTTCCCGGTGACCGCGTCGGAGATCGCGACGTTCCGGACTGTCCCTGTGAACGCCGCGGCTCAGCAGGCGATGGTCGACATCGTCAAGGCTCTCAACCCGAGGAGCCCGACGTTGTACCGGGTTGTGCTTCCGAAAGGCGCTGAGCTCGTCAAGGCCGTTGGGAAATCGGGGTTCAGAGGGTTTTCTCGCACCGGCGGCAAGACAGCTCATGCCGTCTTGAAGCCGGTCGCTGCTGGTGGAGCAATCGCGGCAGGTTGGCCCGTGTTCGCTGTCGCCGGAACAGTGCTAGCCGTTGACATGGTGTCTCAACGCGAACAGCTCGCCCACCAGCGCCGGGTCGAGGCGATCCTTGGCCGGCAGGAGGAACGTCACTACATCGAGAGGATCAAAGATCAACGGTCTGCGGATGCACAGTTGTCCCGCGCGATCAGCCTGATGCTCGACGGCCGCAACCCGCATCTGGAACTAGCACTCAAGAGCGCGGACGACGAGTTCCACCGCTCCAAGCAGTTCCTGGATAACTTCCGCGGTGTCATCGACGGGCTGGGGAAAGAAGACGGCAAGGTTGACTACCGCCGATTGGAAGAGACGCTTGGCGGCAAGGCGAAGGACGTGGATTACTTCGTTCGAGAACTTCACTTGTCGCGTGCCGCGATCGCGATCAAGCGCAAAGCACTCATCGCTGACGCGGCGTCCGTCGCCCTCGCCGACCCCAGCAACCCATACAAGGCACTGCGGACGTTCTTGGACGCGGAAGTGCATCAGCTGGAGCAGGCCGACACCGCTGTAGGCGAGCTGACGGAACAGCTCTCCGTTGTCGAACTGAAGGGTCGCTGGCACGACCGGGACAAGTCGGTGGACGGGCGCCAGGCGAAGCTCCGTGCCCAGATCGCTCCGGCGAGCGTCGACGACACCGCAGAGGTTCTCTTTCTTGCGACTGATTCCGGCGAGATTCTTCAGTTGCTTCCGTCCGACGCCGACGAAGCTACACAGCTCGCGCTGGGCGCGAATTCCGACGATGCAAGCGAGGCAATCCGCGGCGCGAACGGCGGAACGAGTCGATGGCGTCTCCGTCCGGCCGCCGCATTGGACGAAACGCAGCAGCCGTCGCAGAGTGCTGCATCTCGCGCCAAGCCGCAGCCTTACTTCGTAGCCGGCGAGCCCGACTAGGATCCGCCCGGCCAGCTCATGAGGCTGCTGCTCAACGTCCTCTGGTTTGTTCTCGCCGGCCTCTGGATGGCGATCGGCTACGCCGTCGCTGCCCTGATCTGTTTCGTCTTCATCATCACGATCCCGTTCGGAATCGCATCACTACGCATCGCGATGTTCGCGCTGTGGCCATTCGGTAAGACCGTCGTCAAGCGGGCCGATGCCGGGATCGCGTCGGGTATCGGCAACGTCATCTGGCTCATCTTCTGTGGATGGTGGCTCGCGCTCGGACACGTCGTGGCGGGCGTCGTGCTGTGCGTGACGATCATCGGCATCCCGTTCGGGATTGCCAACTTCAAGCTGATCCCGGTGTCGCTGCTACCGATGGGTCGCGAGATCGTCGATATCGATCAGGCGCGAGCCATGGGCCTGGCGCCGGTCGTCGCGATCCCCCGCGACCCACCTTGACCTGATACCTCCCCCTACTGCGCCATCACGCAGACGAGGTGAGAGTGCGCCTTTTCGCGCATACGAGCGCTCTCATGGAGCCTGTGGACGCGCGCTCCTGTTCCGGAGGTCGGGCTACCTGAGTCCGTCATCCCAGAGCTCGATCGTCTGAATGGCCCAGAAGACGGCGAAGAGCATGATTAGGGCAAACTCGATGAAGATGACCCAGTAGTCCCAGCCGGATTGCCGAGCCACGACCGCGATCGCCACGGACGCCACCATCGCGAGGTAGACACCCACGTAGGGGTTCAGCGGTGACAGCTTCGTCTTCTTCCTCTTGTATCCCGACGCGTTGAGGAGGACAACGAAGAAGATGCAGGCGAACATTGCGATGGCCGCAGCGTCGTGAGCGTTCTCCGCGAACACGTCGTCGTCCATCACCCAGAAGCCGAGCATTAGGATGATCCAAACCACCGCCGCTAGGACGTACATGACGCAGGCCACCACCGGGGGCCAGGCACCCACGAGCCGACCGTCAGCCCGGACGCGCTTCACCACCGCGAGGCCCGCGAGGATGAGCCCCGCGAGCACTCCAACCACGATAAGCGTGGTGATGTTGTTGTCGATGTTGGCGCCCTGATGCTCCAGCGAGCGGGGGACTGAGGCGCAACTACCTCGGGCCGGGGCCGGGGTCGGCACGAGCGCGACGATTGGCGCGCACATCCCGGCGAGGTTGAGCAGGCCGTCCTCGATTTCCGTGTGCCCCCTCAGACAGAAGAGAGAGACACCGACGCCGAAGAGCGCCACGACGAAGTAGTTGTGGACGGGCGTGTAGTAATAGGCGCTGATCGATGTCTTCAAGCAATGTCCTGACACCTCGCTTCGCTCGAAGCCGATAGAAACCACCAACCCGATGACGAGCAGGACCATCGCCACACGAAGGTAGCGCCACGACTTGATCGCGTACTGCTGTTCGGCCTGGATCTTGCATTAAGCGCCGCGCCCCGGGCTGGCCGGGGCGCGGAAACGTCCGCCTGAGCAGGGAGAATGCGGGTTGCTGAGGCTCGCAATTTCCGAACTCGGGGGGTCACCCAGATGGT
>JALZJA010000404.1 GCA_030860005.1 Actinomycetota bacterium | reverse complement strand
CGCGCGAACGCGCGCTCGCGGCCGCGACCCCGCGATCGACGTCGGCCGTGACCATGAGCGGGCCGTTCGCGCCCGGACCGAAGCCGTCGGCGACGAGGTCGTACGCCTTGCGCGTCGTGGTCGACGCCGGGTCGTTCCCGGCGTCGGGGAAGCCGAGCCGGAAGTCGGTCACGGGCAGCGCCAGCGCGAGGATGATGGCCGTGCCCGCGAGCACCGCGGTCCAGGGCCGGCGCTGGATAGCGCGGCTGTAGCGCAGCCATCGCGACGAGCGGTCGCCGGCGACCCGAGCGCCGCTGCCGGGGATCCGCAGGGCGTCGATGCGCCGCCCGACGAAGCCCAGCAACGCCGGCAGCAGCGTAACCGCGGCGCAGGCGACCGTCAGGACGGCCAGGCTCGAGGAGATCGCGACGCCGTTGAGGAACGGCAGGCGCATCGCGAACAGCCCGAGCAGCGCGATCACGACCGTGCCACCGGCGATGACCACCGAGCGCCCGGCCGTGGCGGTCGCCTCGGCGACCGCGTCGCGCGGCTCGCGTCCGGCCGCCAGCGCGGTGCGGTAGCGCGTGATGACGAGCAGGGCGTAGTCGATGCCGACGCCGATCGTCATCATCGCCGCGATGGCCGGCGCGAACTCGGGCACGTCGGTGAAGATCGCCAGCGTGCCGACGAGCGTCGTCCCGATGCCGAGCCCGAACAGCGCGGTCAGAAGCGGAAGGCCCGCCGCCAGCAGCGAGCCGAACGTCGCCAACAGCACGAGCGCCGCGATCGCGAAGCCGACGATCTCGGGGCTGACCTCGCTCTCCTGGGCTTCGCTGATCGCCCAACCGGACAACTCGACCTGCAGACCGTTGCCGGAAGCGGCCTGCGCCATCTCGATCAGCCGTTCGCCGCTTTGCTTGGGCACGTCGCTCACGGCCTCGATGTCGAGTTGCAGTCGCGCGATCGCCGTCCTGCCGTCGGGCGACACGTCGGCCGGCGTCGCGCGCCCGATGCCCTCCAGGCGGCGGGCACCGGCGAGCAGGTTGTCCATCCGCTCGCGGACCGCGGCCGAGCGCGCGCCCGCATCGGCGCGCCAGACGACGTCGATCGTCGCCGTCGAGCGATCTCCGAAGCGCTGCTCGAGAACCCGATCGGCGCTCGCAGAATCGGAGCCGGGCGTCGTGAAGTCGGCCTGGAAGTCGCCGGCCCGCGGCGCCAGCACCGCGAGCGCGGCGATGAGCGCGACGACCCATCCGGCGAGAACGCGACGGCGGTGGGCAAAGCACCAGGCGCCGAGACGCGCAAGGCGCGAGTTCGGGGTGAGGGCGGGGGGCATGGCGGCGTTCTCCTCCGGGATGGGATCTGCAAGGACGCGCCGCAGCCTGTCGTGCCGTCGCGTCGGCGCCTATTGGGGATGACCCCTACGGACGTAGGGGATGGCCCTGACGGCTTGCCGTCACATCTGAGTCATCGGGGCGCACGCTCAACCGATGCACGAGCGGGAGATAGTCAACAACGGGGGTTGGGTCAAAAAGCGGCCTCATAGTCCCGTTTTCCAGCCGACCCCCTCCGCGGCCGCGCGTCCGCCCGCGTCATCGGACCCGCTTCGGCCGCTCCGCGTATGCCATACCGCGTCAGCGCTCGAGCGGCAGGATCGGCGTCAACCGCGCGAAATCGGCGATCTCGCAGCCGTTGGTGCGGCCGAAGCGGCGGTCCACCGTGCGGCCGTCGATCGTTCCGGTGACGCGAACGGTCTGCGGGCCACCGTAGCGAGCCGTGCACGTGCGCCGGCCGGGTTTCTTCGTCAGCAGGCGCGTGAGCGAGCGCACGTCGCGGCACAGTGCTGATGTCGGCAACCGCACCGCGAGGTCGCCGGTCGCCCGCTGCTCCCCGGAACGGCAGATGACCCGGCCGCTCGCGATGCGCGTCGCGTCGTCGTAGCGGATCGTCAGCTCGATGGCGCGGGCGTCAGCCGCCGTCGTCGTCGTGCTGGACCTCGGCGCGTCGTCCTCGCCACACGCGGCCAGGAGCACGGCGCTGACGGCGAGCGTCGTCGCCCATGCGGGCGCCGCGCCGCGCACGTGCGTCAGGTCTCCTCGGAGGGCAGCAGGTGGCCGTCGTTCTCGACGTATCCCTCCTTCGCGCCGACCGCGACGTAGATGAGGTCGCCGTCGCCGACGTTGCGGATGCGCCGCACCGTGGCCGGGTCCATGCGTGCGATGCCGCCGGGCCCGAGGCGGTGCACCGAGCCGTCGCCGAACTCGAGCTCGGCTTGGCCCTGGTGGATGAAGTACGTCTCCTCCTGCTCGTAGTGGTAGTGCCTGCGCCCGGCGAATTCAGCCGGCATGACGATGGCGTTGATGCCAAGCGACTTGACCTCCAGCGCCCGGCGGATCTTGCGAAAGCCGCCGCCCTCGCCGAGCGCCGCGATGTTCGCGACGGCGTAGCCGTCGCCGGTCACCACCTCGTGCGCTTCTCCTTCGGCCATCGCTCCGTCTCCTCTCGCTCGAACGGTCAGCGGAGATCCTGGCAAAAGATCCACCGGCAGGGGGTAAGGAAGCGTCGATCAATAACTCTGGAGGGGTAGGCTGGGTTATGTAGAACTGCGTTGGCGTGATCGATGAGGCCGCGATCGGGGAGCGCTTTCGGGCGTTGGCGGGTGAGCTCAACGAGCGTCAGCGGCGGTTGTGGGCAGGCGCGGAGGCGCTCTCGCATGGTCGGGGCGGGCAGTCGGCGGTCATCGGTGCGACGGGCCTGTCAGATGAGACCGTGCGTCGTGGGATGCGCGAGGTCCGGGCGGGTGAGAAGATCGAGCCGGGTCGGGTGCGTCGAGCGGGCGGCGGGCGCAAGGCGCTGACCGAGACCGATCCGACGTTGCTGTCCGATCTCAAGGCGCTGGTCGAGAGCGGGACGCGCGGCGATCCAGAGTCGCCGCTTTTGTGGACGGCCAAGAGCGCACGTCATCTGGCGCGGGCGCTGCGCGAGCAGGGCCACCAGATCCACTTCGCGTCGGTCGCCAAGCTGCTCGGAGGTCTGGGCTACAGTCTGCAGGCCAACCGTAAGACGATCGAGGGCGCCTCCCATCCCGATCGCGACGCCCAGTTCGGCTACATCGCCGACACGGTCAAGGCGGCGCTGGACTCAGGCGAGCCGGCGATCTCGGCCTGGATCTTGCATTAAGCGCCGCGCCCCGGGCTGGCCGGGGCGCGGAAACGTCCGCCTGAGCAGGGAGAATGCGGGTTGCTGAGGCTCGCAATTTCCGAACTCGGGGGGTCACCCAGATGGT
>JALZJA010000355.1 GCA_030860005.1 Actinomycetota bacterium | reverse complement strand
CGCCCCGAGGCGGCGGTGGTTGACGAAGTTCGGCGCGTCCGGGCTCCCGGCGTCTGACAGATCCGGCTCGAATTCCATCTTCAGATAGACGATCTGGATCCCGGTGCGCCGGGCCGCGGCCAGCACCCGCGCCGTCGGCGCGACGGCGGCCTGGATGGCACAGATCGGGATACCGGCGCGGTGAAACATGCCTCCTTCGGCGCCGAAGTCGTTTTGCATGTCGACGACGATCACCGCCGTGGCCGCTGGGTCGAGGGCCAGGGCTCGAGGTCTGGCGTCGATGGTGAGCATTGCCTGCTCCTTTCGCGTTCGGCTGGATATTGCCAGAGAGCTGGATTGCCAGGCTGCCTGGTAGAAAGAGTGTATTGCTAATATCGTGAGCGTGTCAAGCGGGAGCTGCCTGTGAGCGACGTCGACAACGAAGCCAGCGCGGTCGAGCCCGGCGAGGGGCGCCGGCACCTCGGTGTTCTGCTGAGGAGCTGCTGGTATGCCTTCCTCGATGAGCTTTTCGCGCGGCTTGCCGCCGAGGGCTTCGACGATCTGCGGCCCGCCTACTCGCCGGTCTTCCAGCACTTGGAGCGCGGCGGCACGCGGATCGGCGTGCTCGCCGAGCGCGCCCAGATGACCAACCAGTCGATGGGCTACCTCGTCGATGCCCTGGAGAGCCGCGGCTACGTCGAGCGCACACCGGACCCTGCCGACAGGCGCGCGGCGCTCGTCGTGATCACCAACCGCGGTCGCGAGCAGATCACCACCGCGCGGCGCTTGATCGCCGAGATCGAGCGCGAATGGGAGCAGCGAATCGGCGCAGAACGGATGGCAGCCCTGCACGACGCGCTGCAGACGCTCGCCGCCTCGCACGATAGCGATGGCAAGAGCCGTCGCCAGCGCCCCGCGCCGCACACAGCCGCCAGCGCTTGACCCGACGACTGCTGGCACGGTCAGCACGTCCGCCCCGGGCGGGGATCTCCCCTTATCCCTCGCCTCGGCGCCCGACCCGCGAGGCGACGATGGCCGGACCGGATACGACGACGATCGACAGGACGCGTGGGGATGGGAGCTGTTGCGCCCGTGGCTTGCCTACCGCGTGCAGCGACCCGGTGCCCACCGCGCCGGCACCGCCTATCCCCCGGCGGCGGACGCGGCGCCCGCGCGGTGCCGTGCGATCCGTGACGCGAAGGCGGTGACGACTTCCACGTACTCGTCGGGATGGGTCAGCTGCGGGACGTGGCCTGCCACCGGGAAGCGGTGGCGCTCCGCGCGGGGAAGGGTCGCCGCGAGGCGCTCGAGTACGGGCTCGAACAGGGGTGGGCTCGCCGCTCCGCCGGTCAGCAACACGGGCGTGCTCACCTCCGTCAGCGATGCGAGCTCGATCCCGTAGAGGCTGGGATCGGCGTTCTCTTCGGCAAAGGTCGCTGCATGGCGGATAAGGCTCTGACGCTCCTCTAGGGGGAGCAGGTCCCAGGCGCCGGGGCCGACTGCGACGTCGTCGACGAAGCGCTCGGCGGCCTCTGGCGTGCGGTCCCGCTCGATCAGTTCGAGCACTTTGCCGACGCGCCGCTGGACTTCCTCAACCCCGGATGCCCAGGCAGGGTCGTCGGCCAAAAGCGCGAACAGCGGCGGCTCGTGGGCGCTGACGCTTGCTACCAGGTCGGGGCGTGAGGCCACCAGGCGCAGGCAGATCGTCGCGCCCAGCGAGTTGCCGGCGAGGTGGGCGGGCGCGGCATCCACATGTTCGATCAGGGCGGCGAGGTCTCTGACGTCGTCGTCGAGGCTGCCGGCGCCGCTGCTTTGCCCGTGCCCGCGGCGGCTGTAGGCGATCGTCCGGAAGGAATGCTCGATGCCCGGCCGCACGAGCTCCCAGATCTGGCGATCGTCCCAGGAGCCATGCACCAGCAGCAGCGCCGCTCCGCTGCCTCCCTCCCGGTAGTCGATCGCGGCCCCGTCGGTCTCAAGCGGTGACATCGCGCCATCCTTTCGTGCAACAGTGTGTGGCGCCAAGCTACCACCCGTCCGACATTCGTGCAACAATGTGTGGCGCGATCACTGATGGGCGAGAGGAAGACCTACGAGCTGAAGCGGCGCGCTGAAGCGGCGGCGGGCACACGCCGCCGGATCACCGAGGCCGCAGTCGCGCTCCATGAGTCCGTCGGTCCCGCGCGGACCAGCGTGAGCGAGATCGCCCGGCGCGCGGGCGTCGATCGGGTGACGGTCTACCGCCACTTCCCCGACGAGGCGGCACTGTTCCGATCGTGTTCCCAGCACTACGCGGCCCGCAATCCGCTTCCCGACCCCGCCCAGTGGGCCGAGCTGGCCGATCAGCGCGAGCGCTTGCGCAGCGCGCTGGCCACGATCTACGGCTACTACGAGCACAACGAGGCACTGCTCGCCAACATCACGCGCGACGCCGAACAGATGCCCGCGGTAGCCGCCGCCGGGGCCTACCGTCGGCAATGGCTCGCAGAAGTCGAGCAAGGACTTGCGCGAGGCTGGGATGGAAACGTGCAGCAGCTGCGCCATGCCATCGCGCTGGCGCTCGATTTTCGCACCTGGCAGACGCTCGTGCGCAAGCGCGGCCTGAGCAACCGGCGGGCGATCTGGCTGATGCTCGCGATGGTCGGCGGGGCGGTATGCAGCTAGCGTTCGATGCGCTCGAGCTCCGCGACGCATGGCTCGACTCGGACCCCTCGGCCCGCTGGCGGCTGAACGTGGCGCTCTCAGAGACAACTGGCACCGCCAGCTGCTCGCTGATCTACTTCGAGCTCGACCCGGGATGCCGCTTCCTCGCCACACCGACAGCGCGGAAGAGATAGTGCTCATCCTCTCGGGCTCCGTCATCGCGACGGTCGCACAACGTGAGCTGGACGTCGACGCAGGTGGCGTCGTGGTCATCCCGCAGCAGGCGCCCCACGAGCTACGCAACAACGGGTCCGGGGTCCTGCGCGCCGTCGGCTTCTTCGCGACGGCGTCACCCGTGAGCACGTTCGACGAGCCCGTCATGCCCGGCGGCACGCGAGTACGCGGCACAACGCGTTGACGCCGGCAGCGACGTCGCGCGGCCCTCGCACTCGCTTCGCTCGCCGAGCCGCCGGTCGATGTCCACCGGCGCCACCGCCGACCGCGCGACGCCCGCGCGCGCCAACCAGCACGTCCTGCCCGAGTCGATGATCTTCACTGACGAATGGCCTCCGTACGAGAGCATCGGCAGCCGCTTCAAGAGCCATCGGCGCATCCGCCACAAGGAAGCCATCTACGTCGATGGCGACTCCCACCCGCACACCGTTGAGGGGTTTTTCGGCCTCTTCAAGAACGGCGTGCGCGGCGTCTACCACGCTGTCGCGGCCAAGTGGCTTGAGAGCTACCTGAACGACGCCTGGCGCTACAACCGTCGCCGCGACAAGCAGCCGATGTTCTACGCGCTGGCGCTGCGCGCCGCGCACTGAAACCCGGAACGCACGCCGCCGGCCTTCACTCGGAAGGCTTCGGGCGGTCCCGGTCCTTCGGCGGGCCGACGACCTTCCGAAAGTCCGCTAGGACGGCCTCGCGGCTCCGGATGGGGACCTCGTAGCCATTAGCCGTCTGTTGCTTCGGCCCGTCCGGGCGTTTGTTCGTGGTCGCTACACCGAGACCGGCGTGCGCTCGGCTTGGTCGCCATGAGTCTCTTTGCGGACCGGTCGTCGGCCCACTTCGCAGTGGTAGCAAGCCTCCGTCAAGGCGTCCTGGCGGTACCACTCGTGGTTGCCGCAGTCACGCGGCCCCTTCGGGATCCGGTCCGAGAGGACATAGGGAAGGTTGCCACGCAGGAACGTACGCAGCCGATACCGTCCGTTCCTCAGTCCAGCATCCATATCGCCAAGCGTAATACCCACCACCCCGGGACTCAATACTCCCGTTGCTTGCTGCGATTTCTCAGCCCGCGGCATTTCTCCTCCTTCTGGAAGCGCCGCCGCT
>JALZJA010000324.1 GCA_030860005.1 Actinomycetota bacterium | reverse complement strand
TCGGAGCCCTTGAAGTTCCACGACGAGCAGTAGGCGCGCGAGTTCATCGTCCGGTCGCCGACCTTGATCTGGTCCATGCCGCCGGAGATCTCCTCCCAGACGGACTTGTCGTCATCGAGCGCGTCGCGCGACTGGTCGACGTAGGCCAGCTCGACGGTGTCGCCGATGCGCAGCTCGCCGTCGTCGGGCTGCTCGGAGCCGGTGATCATGCGAAAGAGCGTCGTCTTGCCGGCGCCGTTGGGACCGATGACGCCGACGATCCCGCCGCGCGGAAGGGAGAAGTTCAGATCCTCGATGAGCAGACGGTCGCCGAAGCCCTTGCGCAGGGCGTCGGCCTCGACGACGAGCTCGCCCAGCCGCGGGCCGGCGGGGATGTGGATCTGGACCTGGTCGAGTGAGACGTTGCGCTCCTCGGCGAGCAGCGCCTCGTAGTTGTTCAGCCGCGCCTTGGCCTTCTTGCGCCGCCCCTTCGGGTTCTCGCGTACCCATTCGAGCTCGGAGGCGATCGTCCGCTGGCGGATCTTGTCCGACTTCTCCTCCTGCGCGAGCCGCGCCTGCTTCTGCTCGAGCCAGGAGGAGTAGTTGCCCTCGTAGGGGATGCCGCGGGCGCGGTCGAGCTCGAGTATCCAGCCCGCGACGTTGTCGAGGAAGTAGCGGTCGTGGGTGACCGCGACGATCGTGCCCCGGTACTCGGCGAGGTGGCGCTCGAGCCAGTCGACCGACTCGGCGTCGAGGTGGTTCGTCGGCTCGTCGAGCAGGAGCAGGTCGGGCTGGGAGAGCAGCAGCCGGCACAGCGCGACGCGGCGGCGCTCGCCGCCGGAGAGCCGCTCCACGTCGGCGTCGGCGGGCGGCAGGCGCAGCGCGTCCATCGCGTACTCGACCGTCGTGTCGAGGCTCCACGCGTCGGCGGCATCGATCTGCTCCTGCAGGCGCGCGAACTCGTCGGCGGTCTCCTCGGAGTAGTTCGCGGCGAGCTCGTTGAAGCGGTCGAGCAGCGCGCGCGTGCCCGCGATGCCGTCCTCGACGTTGCCCCTGACGTCCTTGGCCGAGTCGAGCTGGGGCTCCTGCTCGAGCATCCCCACCGACGCGTCGGGCGCGAGCATCGCGTCCCCGCGGAACTCGGTCTCGACGCCGGCCATGATCCGCAGCACCGTCGACTTGCCCGCGCCGTTGTAGCCGAGCACGCCGATCTTCGCTCCGGGCAGGAACGCGAGCGTGATGTCCTTGAGCACCTGCTTGTCGGGCGGGTAGTCCTTGGACAGGCGGTGCATCGTGTAGACGTACCGGTGAGACGACATCAGCGTTCAGACTAGCGAGCGCCTAACTCCACCCGTCCCAGGCGTGCAACGGGCCCTTCGGGTCGATCAGGCCACCGCCCGAGCGCAGCTCGAAGTGCAGGTGGCACCCGACGCCGCGGGCGTTGCCGGTGTCGCCGACGACGCCGATCCGCTGGCCCGTGCGCACGAGGTCGCCCGTGCGGACGCGCGGGCGGTGCAGCAAGTGCGAGTAGCGGTACGCGCGATTGTTGAGCCGCCCGCGGACGATCACGTCATGGCCGTAGAGGACCGGGTCGTACGTGCTGCGCGTCACCCGCCCGGCGCGCGCGGCGACGAGCGGGGTCCCGCATGCCGCGTTGACGTCGAAGCCCTCGTGCGTGCGACCGCCGTTGCGGCCCACGCCGAACTCGCCGACCGGTCCGCGATCGGCGTGCGGTCCCCGGATCGGGAACATGTGGCCGCGCAGTGTGAACGATCCCGCGCGGCGGGCTCGGCCCCCGGGCGCGACGACGCGCACGCCGTAGCGGCCGTCGGGAGCTGCGCGAGGGTGGGTGGGGTCCGAGTCCGTCAGGCCGTTCCACCGCAGGCGCTGGCGCTCACCCCGAACGGCACGTCGGATCGCAAATCGGCGGACGACCTTGCGCGACGGCCCCCCGACGATCTCGACGCGCAGGTCGAGCCGCGCATCGCCTGTGAAGCGAAACTGGATGCGAACGGCGCTGCGGCCGAAGAACGCGCGCTTCGGGGAGACAGAGGCGTCGACGAGCCCGAAGGCCGGCGGTGTCGCCCGCTCAGGACGCGCGGTCGCCTGGCCGCTGGCAACAACGACGGCCACGCCCGTCGCCGCGCTCGCCAGCACAGTCGCCGCTGCAAGGATGCGCGCGAACACCGGCCGGAGTATTCCGGGCGCCGAGGCGGAACGCCTGGGCTCTCACGGCGCATGCCCCGGCAGGGGTCCGAGGCGCCATCTCTACCCTCTCCGAGATGCCTGCGCCCCTCGCGATCCGGCTGCGCTCGGTCGTCAAGCACTACGGCGACATCGTCGCCGTGGACGGGCTCGACCTCGATGTGCCCGAGGGCACGTGCGTCGGCCTGCTCGGTCCCAACGGCGCTGGCAAGTCGACGACGATGAAGATGCTCACCGCGCAGGTCATCGCCGACCGGGGCGAGCTCGAGGTGCTCGGCCACAAGCTGCCCGAGGAGTCGAAGGTGGCGCGCGCCCAGTGCGGCGTCGTGCCGCAGCTCGACAACCTCGACACGACGCTGACCGTCGAGCAGAACCTGCGTGTTTTCGCCCACCTGTACCGGCTCGGCCGCGCGGAGCGCAAGCCGGCGATCGAGCGCGCGCTCGGGATCGCGAAGCTCGGCGACCGCCGCGAGTCGAAGGTCGACGAGCTGTCGGGCGGCATGCGCCGGCGCCTGCTCATCGCACGCGCGCTCGTGCACCAGCCGCGCCTGCTGCTCATGGACGAGCCGACCGTCGGGCTCGACCCGCAGGTGCGCCAGGAGCTGTGGGCGCTCATCGACGCGCTGCGCACCGAGGGTACGACGATCCTCATGTCGACGCACTACATCGAGGAGGCCCAGCGGCTCGCCGACACCGTGATGATCATGTCCAGGGGCCGCGCCGTCGCAAGCGGCCGGCCGACGACGCTCGTCACCAGGCACGCCGGCCACGAGGTGCTCGAGGTCTACGGGCCGCCGGCGCGGCTGGCGCAGGTCGAGACAGACGCCATCGCCGGCGGCCTGCGCACCCGGCGCACCGGCACGAGCGTGACGCTCATCGGCATCGACGGCCACAACGGCAACCTGCCCGACGGCGAGCGCCGGCCCGCGAACCTGGAGGACGTCTTCGTGCTGCTCACCGGGGAGGAGATCGCGTGAACGGCGCGCGCGCCAACGCGGGACGGCTCGGCCGGCTCGAGCGCCCCGCGATCCAGGGCGTGCTCGTCCGCGAGGTCACGAACTTCGGCTCCTTCTGGCGCTCGACGACGTTCTCGTCGACGCTCGATCCGACGATCTACCTGCTCGCCTTCGGCTTCGGCTTCGGCTCGCTCGTCTCCAAGGTGGGGGGCTATGACTACGTCGACTTCGTCGGCACCGGGGTCGTGGCGAGCGCTGTCCTGTTCGCGTCGGTGTTCCCGGCGATGTTCGGGGTCTTCGTGAAGTACCAGTTCCAGCACACCTACGACGCGATCCTCGCGGCGCCGGTCGATACCGAGGAACTCGTCACGGCCGAGGCCTTGTGGATGGCCGCGCGCGCGGGCACCTACGGCAACGTGCCGCTGCTCATCGCGATGCTCTTCGGACTCGACCCGAGCCCGGGGATGCTCGCGGTGCCGCTCATCGCCTTCGTCTCCGGCTTCGGCTGGGCGTGCTTCGGGATCATGATCGCCGGACTGCTGAAGTCGATCGACAACTTCAACTACGTCACGAGCACGGTCATCACGCCGACGTTCCTCGTCGCCGGCACGTTCTTCCCGCTCTCGGGCCTGCCGGAGTGGGCGCAGATCGCAGGCAACGTCAACCCGCTGCACCACACGGTCGAGCTCGTCCGTCACGCCGCCTTCGGCTGGGACGCGGGAGCGGATCTCCGCCACCTCGGCGCGCTCGTGCTGTTCGCCGCCGTGATGTGGCGCCTGGCGATCAAGGCGATGGAGCGCAAGCTGATCACGTAGCGGACCCCGCTGTCGTGTCGCCTGTGCAGCGCCATGAGCGGCAACTTCGACACGACCGTCTCGCGGGCCCATGACGCGGCGGGCAGTGCTCACGCCTACGCGACGTGCTCCCCAACTGCGTCGGCGGCGTCTTTCCCGTCGGTGCGTGCGAGATCTTCCCCGGCCGGACCAAGGGCGTCTCCGCCGTCGTGCGCCTGATCACCGCGCGAGACGGCGACGCAACGGATGTCCGTCCCCGGTCGCCGTCAGATGGCCGTCCCTCGACGTCACGGGCGATACCCTTGGGTGTCATGCCCAACGTGCTGGATCTCGAGCAGTCGCTGCTCCTCCTGGAGATCTCACCGCCGTTTGACCAGCGCGACGTGCAGCTCGCGCGGCGGCGGATGGCGAAGGTCTGGCACCCGGACATCGCGCCGCCCGGCAAGCAGTTCGAGCACGAGCGCCACCTGAAGGCGATCAACGAGGCCGCCGACCAGCTCGAGCGCCTGGCCGAGGGCTCGCGCGGCGGGACGGTGTCGCGCAACGCGGTGAAGGTCAGCGCGGAGGCGACCCGCGCCGCCCGCGCCGAGGAGGGCCGGCGTGCCTACGAGGCGGCGATGCGCGCGCGCGAGCACGCGGCGGACCGGCGCGCGAACGACCCCTTCGGCAGCCAGGTTCCCGATCACTCGGTCGTGCACCGTTATGCCCGATGCGTCGCGTATCCGGAGTGGGGCGTCGGCAGCGTCACCGGGATCTACTTCACCGGCGACGGCGACGACGTCCAGCAGTGGGCGCGCGTGCGCTTCCAGCCCGGTGTGCGCACGGTCCCGGCGGGCACGCTGCAGTTCGTCGACTTCTCAAAGCCCGATGCCGGCGCCGACCGCGTCGAGCGCTTCCTGACCGCGGCCCAGCATGCGACGGCCGAGGGCAACCACGAGCTCGCCGCGCAGCGGCTCATCTACGCGCGTGACGCCGAGCCCGACAACGTGACCGTGCTGCGGCACATGACGCTCGCCTTCTGGCAGGCGGGCAACCTGCCTGCCGCGGGCCGTGCGGTGCGCGACTGGGCGCGCGTCGAGGGCGACCGCCCGGCGTCGCATCGGTTCGCAGCGCGCATCTACGAGGACATGGGCGCGATCGATCTGGCCGAGGAGGCGGCGCAGCGCGCCGTGCAGCGCGGCCCGTCCGATGCCGATGCCTGGGAGCGCCTCGGCCGGCTGCGCCTGCGGCTGATGGATCGCGACGGGGCGATCGACGCGCTCGAGCGCGCCCGCGAGCTGGGACCGTCGGTGGCGGGACTGCTCGACCTCGCCCTCGCCCAGCACCTGGCCGGCGACC
>JALZJA010000318.1 GCA_030860005.1 Actinomycetota bacterium | reverse complement strand
CGAGCGCCACCCCGGCCCCGGCGGCGACGCGGTAGCGCGCGTAGCCGTCGAGCAGCACGCCGAGGTTCTTGCGAGGCTCGGCGTCGCCGACGTAGAGGAAGTGGCGCGGCGCGACCGCACTGATGCGCGGCTCCTGGCCCGGTCCGTGAGGCGCGACGACGATCCGCTCCGGGTCCAGGCCCCAGCGCGCCAGCGCGTCGAGGCGCGTCGTCTCCGAGACGCAGACGACGGCGCCCGCGCCGCGCGCCGCGTGGCGGTGCCAACGCGACGCCCAGCGCCTGAAGCCGGGCGCGAAGTGCTCGGGCAGGCGTTCGAAGGCGAGGTCGTGCAGCGTGACGACCTGCGGGCATGGCGCGCGCTCGGCGAGCGCAGGCAACGGATGGTGCAGGAGATCGGCTCGCGCCGCTCGCGCACGCCGCGGCAGCTCCACCTGGGTCCACCATGCATCCAGCGCGAGGTTGCGCGCGCTCCCGGCGCCGCCGCCGGCCGGAGCGGGCCGGCGCTCGTTGGCCGCCTCGATGACCTCGACGCCCTCCACGCGCAGCGCGGAAGCGAGGCGATCGAGATAGACGCCGGTGCCGCTGGACCCACGCCGCGCGTACGTCGTGTCGAGCAGCACGCGCATCGCGGCGCACGATACGCGCTTGCCGGCCCATCCTCCGGTCCGGACGCCGGCGCGTGAGCTATGGGAGGCTCTGGCGATGGGAGCTCGCTCGGAGGTCTACCGGCGACGAGGACCGGAAGGCCTGCGCGCTCTCGCGGGCCTGCTGGACCGCGCCGTACCGGCCGCTCAGCGGCGGTTGCGATCACGCTGGGCCAAGCGGGCCGCGGCGGCCTCGGTGCCGGTCACCGTCGGCTTGGCCCTCGCACGCAAGCGCGTCGGCATGCACCCCGCGCTCACCCTGCCCGTCGCCTGCGCGGTCCCGCTCGGCGTCGCGATCGCGTTGCCGCGCGGTCGGGCGCGCTACGGCGCGATGCTGGCCAGCTACATGTGGCTGTTCAAGGTCAGCTGGGAGCTGCCGTCCGACGACCGCGAGCAGCTGCGCCGGCGCCTGATGATCGACTACCCGATCCGCTTCGACTCGTGGATCGGCGCGGGCGTCCCGCCCGGCTTGCGTCTGCAGCGCGCACTGCGCGAACCCGGGCGTGTCAGCGCGCTCGACAAGGCCGTCGCGGTCGCCTACGCGTCGTGGTTTGCACCCCACGTGCTCCTCGGCTACCTGCTCGCGCGACACCACGAGTACGTGCCGCGCGCGGGCGCGCGTCTGGCGGCCTCATACCACCTGACGACGCCCTTTTACTGGGCCGTGCCGACCGCGCCGCCGTGGTGGGCCTCCGAGGAGGGCGGCAGAATGAACGGCGAGCTCGAGCGCGTCCTGCGTCACGTGGTGTGTGACGTCTTGAGGCGGCCGGTTCCCGAGCGCGACGCGATGCCGGGCAACCCGTGGGGCTCGATGCCGTCGGATCACATCGCGTCGGCCGCGATCACGGCGATGGGGCTGTCGGAGATCAACGCGGTCTACGGCCTCCTTGGGTGGGGGTACGTCGGCGCGGCGTCGTTTGCCGTCGTCTATCTGGGCGAGCACTACGTGATCGACGTGATCGTCGGGCTTGCCTGCGCCGAGCTCGTGCGGCGTTCGGAGCCGTTGTTCGCGCCGTTCGTGCGGGCGGTGGCGCGGGCTGTGGAGTAGCCGCGCGGTCGACGTTGTCAACCGCGCCGTGTCGCCCGCACGAGGATCGTCGAGCGCAGGCCGGGGAGGCCGCCCGCCGTCCGCAGCCGCGCAACCTCGAAGCCGAGGTCGGCCAGCAGGTCGCGCAGCGTCGCCGGGGAGAAAAAGCGCACGTGGTCCGAGCGCGGCTCGAAGTGCTCGGCGAAGGCGCGGCGGCTGAGCGCGAGGCGCAGCAGCGTGCCGGGGCCGTGATGCGGCGTGGTCAGAAGCAGCGTCCCGCGCGGACGCAGGACGCGGCGCACCTCCGACAGCCACGGGGCGACATCGGCGACGTGCTCGATGACCTCTCCGGCCCAGACGACGTCCGCGCTCGCGTCGCCGACGGGCAGCGCCTCGCCCGCCGCCCATGGGCGCAGGTCGGCCGCCGGTA
>JALZJA010000259.1 GCA_030860005.1 Actinomycetota bacterium | reverse complement strand
GCTCTCGCCAGTGCGCGGCGCCGACGCGCGGCGCGTCGGGCGCCGCGACGCGCGCAACGTCGTCGTCGGCGAGCTCGAGCGTGCGCCGGACGGCGAGGGTGGCAGCTGCGTGATCGTCGCCGATACCGGCCATCCCTCGTTCTTCGACCATCCCCAGGACCACCTCCCGGGGACGCTGCTGCTCGAGGCCTACCGGCAGGTCGCGCTGCTCGCCGTCGCCGACGCATGCGCGTGGGCGCCCGAGAGCCTGCTCGTCGTGGCCTGCGACGCGACGTTCTCGCGCTACGCCGAGCTCGACCTCGAGGCTCGCTGCAGCGCCAGCGTCGGCGAGCCGGTGCTGCCCCGGCGCGGCGAGCCGTGGGTGTCCGTGTCTCTCACGGTCTCGCAGCGGGGCGCCACGCTCTCCGAGGCGGTCGTGCGCGTGGCCGACGTGCGCGGCTGAAGGGTCTTCTGCGCCGCTGACGGGACCCGCCCTGGAGCGGGAACGGGCCCCTTTGAAGCGATTCGCGAGCTCCGTCAGGACTGGTGAGCGGCGCCTGTGACGGCGGTCGTCACGCCACGGCCGCGGATTGCGTCGCTGGCCTTCTCGGCGATCATGATCACCGGCGCGTTCGTGTTCCCGCGGGTGATCGTGGGCATCACCGACGCGTCCACGACGCGCAGTCCCTCGATGCCGTGCACGCGCAGCTCGGCGTCGACGACGCTGTCGTCGCCACTGCCCATCGCGCACGTGCACGACGGGTGTCCCATGGTCTCCGTCGTCGCGCGCAGGTGAGTGCGGAGCTCGTCGTCGCCGAGGGCACCGGGTACCGGGAGGAAGCGCTGCTTCTGATAGCGCAGCAGCGCTGCCTGCTGCGCTATCTCGAGCCCGAGGCGGATCCCCGACAGCATCGCGTCGACGTCCTCCTCGGTGGTGAAGTAGTTCGCGGCGATGAGCGGCTGATCGGTCGGATCGGCCGAGCGGATCGTCACGCGTCCACGGCTCGACGGCGCCAGCAGCGTCGGCCCGATCGAGAAGCCGTGCTCGGGCGGCGGCGTCAAGCCGTGGTTGAGCAACAGCACGGGAGCGGCGTGGTACTGGATGTCCGGAGCAGGCAGGTCGGGACGGGTCCTGATGAAGCCGCCCGCCTCGCCGATGTTCGACGTCAGCGGCCCGCGGCGGTTGCTGAGAAAGTCGTAGAGCGCTTCCGGAGCATCGGCCGTCAACAGGCTCACCGGCTCGTCGGTCGTCCACATCAGCGGGACGGCCGGGTGGTCCTGGAGGTTGCGTCCCACTCCCGGCACGTGCGCGATCACCGGCAGGTCGTGCGAGCGCAGCACGTCGGCATCGCCGATGCCTGACAGCATGAGCAGCTGCGGCGAGTTGATCGCGCCGGCGCACAGCAGCACCTCGCGCTCGGCCGTCAGCTGCCAGCGCTCGCCGTACTGCTCGAGCTCGACGCCGATCGCCCGCTCGTTCTCGACGACGATCCGGCGCACGAGGACATCGGTCTGCACGTCAAGGTTCGGTCGTTTCTCGGCCTCGCGCAGGAACCCCTGCGCCGTGCTGCAACGCAGGCCCTCGCGCTGCGTGACCTGAAAGAGCCCGACGCCCTCCATCTCGCCGGCGTTGAAGTCGTCGTTGTGCGCCAGTCCGGCGGCCTGCCCGGCCTCCACGAACGCGAGGCTCATCGGATTGGGAGACCGCAGGTCCGACACCGCCAGCGGACCTCCCGTGCCGTGATGGCTCGAGGCCCCGCGGGCGTTGTCCTCGCTTCGCATGAAGTACGGCAGCACGTCGTCGAAGCCCCACCCCGGGTTGCCGACGTCGCGCCAGTCGTCGAAGTCGTCGCGCGGCCCGCGGATGTAGACCATCGCGTTGATCGCCGAGCTTCCGCCGAGCGTCTTGCCCCGTGGCCAGTACAGGCGCCGCCCGTCGAGCTCGGGTTCCGCCTCGGTGTCGTAGTCCCAGTCGTGTGGACCCTTGAACAGCCGCGAGAACGCGACCGGCACCCTCAGCTCCTGGGCATCGTCACGCGGCCCGGCCTCGATCAGATGGACATCGACGGTGGGATCCTCCGAGAGGCGAGCGGCGAGCACGCAGCCCGCCGAGCCGGCTCCGATGATGATGTAGTCAGGCACGGCCTATCCCTTCCCCCTGGGCGAGCGGTGACGGGCCAGCACTCGATCGATGTCGAAGGTCGCCTGGCGCGTCGACTGAAACCAGACCGTGTGCATGCCCAGATCACGCGCGGTCGCGCAGTGCTCCCACACGTCGTCGACGAACAGGCAGGCCGAGGGCTCGAGGCCGAGCAACGCGAGGGTTCGCTCGTAGATGGCGGGCTCGGGCTTGCGGCATCCCTGCTCGCAGGAGTCCACCACGAGCTCGAAGTCCGACAACGGCACGGTCGGCGCCCAGACCTCGCGCCACTCACGAACGTTGTTCGTGATGAGCCCCAGGCGATAGCCACCGCCGCGCAGCCGGCGCAGGTACTCGACGAACTCGACGTTGGGGACGACGCCCGTGAACCACTGACGGCGAAAGTCCGACAGATCGATCTGCTTCGTGCCCTCGCGGAGGATCGCGTCGCCGATCATGTCGAGGAACTCACGCTCGGTGATCTCACCGACCTCGAGCGCCTCCAGGGGCTGGCGTCCGAACTCGATCGCGGCGCTCGTCATGACCAACGCGATCTCGTCCATCGAAAGCCCGCACGCCTGGCTGAACGCGGAGTAGAGCTCCTTCAGGGGGTTGGTCAGCACGCCCGCGTAGTCGACGAGGACGGATTCGATCGGCGGGCCGAGTTGCTCGTCGGAGGCGGCCGCTCGGCGATGAGGTGCTGCAACGGGACTTGTCGACACGACGCCTTCTTTCATGCTCGGGGTCTCAACCACGGTTGCTCGGGCGGGAAGAGGCGCGAGGCTCCGCCGTGGTAGGTAAGAGCGCACTCGGCGCTCCCTGATACGGGGACGGAGTGCTTCATCGCGGTGCCGGAGATGGGCATCAGGCCATCTCGGTCTGCTCGGCGGCGTGCGCGACCGGCGCGGGGAACTGGCGCCGGGCGACGCCGGCCAGCGCGCCCACTCCCAGTGCCCCCAGCGCTGTGACGATCGCTGCCACGAGGAAGGCATCCGCCGAGGCTGCGGCCATGCCGCCGTCGAGGCCGCTCTCAAAGACCGCACCGAGGGCCGCGATCCCGGCCGCCAGGCCGACCTGCCGCAGGACGTTGAGGGTGCCGGTCGCCATCCCCGCTCGGGCGGGCTCGACCGCGGCAAGCGCCAGCTCCGTCGCGGTGACGTTGATCGCGCCCCATCCCAGGCCGGCGAGCATCATGCCGGGCACGAGGGTCGAGACGCTGGGATCGTTGCGCACGAGCGTCATCAGCGCCAGTCCGGCTGCCACGAGGGCCAGCCCACCCCCGAGGAGCGGTCGCAGGCTGATGCGGGGAGCCAGCACCCGTGCGGTGAGCGCGGCGGCGACGAACGACATCAGCGAGACGGGCAGCACCTCGACACCGGTGCGCAGCGCGCCGTGTTCGAGGCCCTGTTGCAGGAAGACCGTCAGCGGCACGAGCGCGCCGATCAATGCGCCAAGCGTCAGCACCGAGGCCCCGGCGGCGGAGAACGCAGCCGACCGGAACAGCGTCAGATCGACCATCGGCTCCTGCCGGGAGCGCTCCACCACGAGAAAGGCGACGATCAGCGCGACGCCCGCCGCGAAGCATCCGACGATGATGGCCGAGCCCCAGCCCTCGACGTTGCCGCGCAGGGTGGCGAACACGAGCGCCAACAGGCCCAGGCCGAGCAGGCACATGCCGAGGACGTCGACCCGACGCCGGGTCGACGTCTCGGCCGACTCGACCAGGCGGCGCGACGCCATGACGAGCGCGGCCACGCCCACCGGGAGGTTGATGAGGAAGATCGCCTGCCAACCGAAGGCCTCGGTCAGCGCGCCACCGACGAGCGGGCCGACCGCGATCGCCACCGCCACGGTGGCCCCGAACGCGGCCACTGCGCCCGCGCGCTCACGCGCGGTCGGGTAAGCCGCACCGATGAGCGGGAGCGCCGTGGCGAAGACGATCGCGCCGCCGACGCCCTGAATGGCGCGAGCCACGCTGAGGGTGGCGATGGACGGCGCGAGTGCGCAGGCCAGCGACGCGAGCGTGAACACGCCCAGGCCGATCAGAAACGCCCGTTTGCGCCCACGCAGATCCGCCAGCGAGGCGGCGGGAAGCAGGATCGTCGCCAGGGCAAGCGCGTAGGCGTCGAGGACCCACTGCGACGCGGCGAACGACGCTTCGAGGTCCACCCGGATCTCAGGCAGCGCGACGGTTACGACTGAGATGTCCAGCAGCAGCATGAACACTGCGACCAGGACGAGGATGAGCGTGGTTCGACGGCTGGACATCGGGCGGCTCCTTGAGTTGATGCCCGTAAGCTTACGCATGTAAGTTGATGGCCGTCAAGCGTCTTGTGCCATGATGCTCTCTCGTGACCTCCACCTCGCTCCCACGTCGCTCTCGCGCTCCGCGCGGCGAAGGCGAGCGCCTGCGTGGCGACATCGTCGAGGCGACGTCCCGGCTGCTGGCCCGGATGGGCAGCGACGAAGCGCTCTCGCTACGCGCTGTCGCGCGCGAGGTCGGGGTTTCCGCCCCCAGCGTCTATCTGCACTTCCCCGACAAGGAAGCGGTGCTGCTTGCCGTCGCCGCCGAGCTGTTCGGCGATCTGCAGCGTACGCTCGACGCGGCGGCCGCTCATGCCGGCGACGACCCGGTGGCGTCGCTTCTGGCACGTGCCCGGGCCTACGTGACGTGGGGACTCGAGCACCCCGGCCACTACAAGGTCCTCTACGAGGGGGCCCTCCTGCGCCGCATCGCGGACCCGCCCCAGCCCGTTTTCGGGCGCGCGCTGCTGCTGGCGCTCGTCGCCGACCTCCAGCGCGCCGTCGCGGCCGGTGCCCTGCCGCCATCCGACGACCCCGAGCGCAGAGCGCGCCTGCTGTGGCAGGCGGCGCATGGCGTCGTCTCGTTGCGCATCAACAAGCCCGGCGTGGCGTGGGACGACCCCGAGCGCGATGTCGAGGCGCTCATCCGGGCCGTGCTGCGCCTCCCCCCGTGAGCGTTCAGGCCGCCGCCGGCAACGCGACCGACTCGAGGTTCGGCGACGAGTGAAAGCTCTCGAGCGCGCTCAGGGTCGCCTGCAGCGTCGCTGGATCGCTTGGCATGCCGCAGTGCGTCGCGTGGACCTCGACGTTAGCGCCGTCGGGATCGAGGCAGGCGCGCCAGTCGACGACGCCATCACGACGCGAGTACAGCGAGACCGCGCCGATGCCCGACGGCAGCGAGGCCGCGACGTCGTGGTCGTAGCCGCGGCAGCAGTCCTGCGTGCCCCGGC
>JALZJA010000203.1 GCA_030860005.1 Actinomycetota bacterium | reverse complement strand
TTGGCCACGATGTCCCACTCCCAGCTTCCGAGCCGCGCGAGCTGTTGGGCCTCGCTGAGCCGCGACTCGCGGCGGCGCAGCTCTCGCTCGATGCGGCGGTGTTCGGCGACGTCGCGTGCCGCCGCCTCCAGCAGCTCGGCGACCGGCTTGCCGACCAGGCCGCCGGGCCCGTAGCCAAAGAGGTCCTCGATCTGCTCGTCCGCCAGCTCGATGCGTCCCGCGTGGTCAAGCGCGAGCTTCGCGCACTGTTGCGGATCGGTCATCAATGTTGAGTATCGGTCACGACGTCCAACCCGACGAACGGCCATTCGTCCAGCCTGCGGGTCTGTCGTCAGCTGGACGTCCGGTGGATCGTCGCGGTGAGAGGCGTCCCGCCCGCAATCGTCTGCGCCACGACGCAGTAGCGCAGAGCGCGTGGCGCCATTCTGGCTGCTGCGCGGTCGCGCCGCACGGCCGCAGCTAGCCTTTCGGGCGTGATTTCGACGAACCAGCTGAAGAACGGCAACCACATCGAGGTCGACGGCACGATCTTCAAGGTCCTCGAGTTTCAGCACGTCAAGCCCGGCAAGGGCGGCGCGTTCGTGCGCACAAAGCTGCGGCGCGCGAGTGACGGCAACGTCATCGACAAGACCTTCCGCGCCGGCGAGAAGTTCCGCGCGATCCGGACCGAGGCGCGCAAGATGCAGTTCCTCTACTCCGACGGCACCGACGCCCACTTCATGGACTCCGAGAGCTACGAGCAGCTCGCCGTCCCGCAGAGCTCGGTCGAACACGCGCTGCGCTTCACGAGGCCCAACGACACCGTCGAGCTGCTCTACATCGACGACCAGCCGTCGGACATCCAGCTCCCGTCGTCGGTCGAGCTCGAGGTCGCGGACACCGAGCCCGGCGTCCGCGGCGACACGGCCTCGGGCGGCGGCGACAAGCCGGCAACGCTCGAGACCGGCGCCACGGTCCGCGTGCCCCTGTTCGTCAACGTCGGCGACCGCGTGAAGGTCCAGACGACGACCGGGGAGTACATGTCGCGCGCGTAATGGCGCTGAATCGTCACAAACGCGTGGTGATCTGAGCGCGTTTGGCGGCCATGATCGGCCGCATGCATCACGCCTGTTGACCTTTGCCCGCCCACACCGGGCAAACCTCAACCGGCTGATCTCGATCGTGCGTTCGGCGAGCTCGCGCGGCGCCAACACGCTGCGGTGGCGCGCAGGCAGCTCCTCGCGCTCGGGCTGAGCCGCCATGCGATCGACCACATGATCGCGAGAGGCTGGTTGCGAGTGGTCCACCGGGGGGTTTACGCAGTCGGCCACGCGGCGCTTACGAGACAGGGACGGTGGATCGCCGCACTCCTGGCGGTGGGACCGGGCGCGGTGCTCAGTCACCGCTCGGCTGCCGAGCTGTGGCGACTCGGCCCGAGGGAGGGAGCGGGCGTCGATATCTCGATCAACCGCGCACGCGCGCGCCGCAAGGGAATCGTGGTCCACCGCTCTGCCCTTGGCCCCGATGAGATCACGATCGTCGACGGCATCCCAGTCACCACGGTCGCCCGGACGCTGCTCGACCTCGCCGCCGAGTTGACGCGGCGACAACTCGAGCGTGCACTGCATGAGGCGGACATCCAACGCTTGTGGGACGTGACCGGCCTCCGCGCTCTCATGGACCGATATCCGTCCCGGCGTGGAACCCGCACGCTGCGAGCGATCTTTGCCGCCAACTACCTCGGCGCGCCCACCCGCAACGACTTCGAAGCCAGGTTCCTCGTCTCCCTCGTTGACAACGCGCTGCCACGCCCGCTCGTCAACCACCAGGTTCCCACCGTGGGCGAGTGCGACTTCGTCTGGCCCGATCAACGCTTGATCGTCGAACTCGACGGCTACGCCACCCACGGCACGCGCCACTGCTTCGAAGCCGACCGCGCCAGAGACCGCGCCCTCCAGGTAGCCGGCTGGCGCGTCATCCGCATCACCTGGCTGCAGCTACGCGACGAACCGAGGCAACTGGCAGCCGACCTCCGGGGCCTTCTGCAACCGCACCACTAGGCTCCGCCGACATGTCACGCCGATCCGACCAGCGCCGGGACGCGGTCTTCGCGCTGTACCAGGCCGACGTGACCGAGCGGGAGCTCGATGACCTGTTCGATCGCAACGCGAGCCTCTTCACCCGCGCGCTCGCGCACGCGGCGGAGGACCGCGGGGAGGAGCTCGACGAGCACGTCGCGCGCCACGCGAAGGGCTGGTCGCTGGACCGCATCGCTCCTCTGGAGCGGGCGATCATGCGCGTCGCGCTGCTGGAGATGCTGCACCCCGATGCGGTTCCCGCCGAGACGCCGATCCCCCCGGAGGGAGCGATCGACGAGGCGGTCGAGATCGCCAAGATGTACTCCGGCACCGATGCGCCGGGCTTCGTCAACGGCATCCTCGCGGCCGTCCACCGCGAGATGGGCCACAATCCCGCGACGCCATGAACGATCCCGCTGATGCGACGCTCGACCAGCTCATCTCGCGCCTCGAGCGCGCCGCCGAGCAGCTGCGCTCCGGCGATCTCAGCGCCGACGCCGCCGCCGGCCTCGTCGAGGACTGCGCCGCGCTCGCCTCGCAGGCTTCCGCCGAGCTCGAGCGCCGCGGCCGCGAGGCCGCGCGCGACGAGCTGCCCGGCCAGGACTCGCTGCTCTAAGTCCCGCCTCCGGGCCCACTCCCGCAACCATCCCGTGGCCTATCCCGACGAGCTCCGCCAGCAGATCGAGGACTACCTCGGGACGTTGCGGTTCTCCGACGACGCGCTGACGGGCCGCCTCGTCGCGGCGATGCGCTATAGCCTGCTCGCCGGCGGCAAGCGCATCCGGCCGGTGCTCGCGCTCGCGACCGCGCGCGCGATCGGCCGCGACGAGCGAGACATCCTGCCGCTCGCGGCCGCGATCGAGCTCATCCACACCTACTCGCTCATCCACGACGACCTTCCGGCCATGGACGACGATGAGCTGCGCCGCGGGCGCCCGACCAACCACGTCGCGTTCGGGGAGGGAGTCGCGATCCTCTCCGGCGACGGGCTCTACGCCGAGGCCTTCCGCCACGTCCTGACCCACCAGCAGGGCGAACCGCAGCACATCCTTGCCGCGGTCGGCGAGCTCGCCGGGGCGACCGGCGTCGACGGCATGGTCGGCGGCCAGTACCTCGACATCGCTGGAAGCGAGGCCGAGGACGCAGACAGCGGCCGAGCGCTGCGGCGCCTGCACGAACTGAAGACCGGGAGGCTGATCGCGGCGTCGGTAGAGTGCGTACTGCTCTTAGGCGGGATGACTCGACCCGATATGGTCGACTACTGCGACTTCGCCTCCGAGCTGGGGGTGTTGTTTCAGATCGTCGACGACATCATCGACGTCACCGGCACAGACGATGCGCTCGGCAAACCGAGCGGTAGCGACGAGCGTCACGGCAAGCGCACCTACGTCAGCGAGTTCGGGCTGGACGGGGCGCGCGAGCTGGCAGCCCGTTCGCACCGCCAGGCGCGGGCCTCGCTGCACGCCGCCGCACCAACCGGCGCACCGGAGCTCGAACAGATCACCGACTTCATCTCAACCCGCACCTCATGAGCCTGCTGGCGCGCATCGACCGTCCCCAGGATCTCCATGCCCTCTCCGAGGAGGACCTCGCGCGCGTCGCCGAGGAGGTGCGCTCGCACATCATCGACACGGTCGGCGAGATCGGCGGTCATTTCGGCGCGAACCTCGGCACCTGCGAGCTCGCCGTCGCGCTGCACTCGCTGCTGGACTCGCCGCGCGACAAGATCCTCTGGGACGTCGGCCACCAGGCCTATCCGCACAAGGTGCTCACTGGCCGCGCCGAGCGGCTCGGGACGATTCGGCAATACGGAGGGCTCGCCCCGTTCTGCTCGATCGCGGAGTCCGCCCACGACATCATGGGCGCCGGGCATGCCTCGACCTCGATCGGCTACGCGGTCGGGCTCAAGGAGGCAATGCGGCACGGGATCGGCGAGGAGGGAGAGGTCGTCGCGGTGATCGGCGACGGTGCGCTCACCGGCGGGGTCGCGTTCGAGGCGCTTCACAACGCCGGCGGCCTCCAAAGCCCGATCGTGATCGTGCTCAACGACAACGGGATGTCGATCTCGCCCAACGTGGGGGCGATCGCCCGTTCCTTCCAGCGCCTGCGCCTCAACCCGCGCCTCTACCACGCCCGCGAGGACGGCGAGGAGCGGCTGACGAAGCTCCCACTTGGTCTCGGCGACCGGATCGGGCGCCTCGGCCCCGAGATCAAGGCCGCGATCAAGGCCTACGC
>JALZJA010000199.1 GCA_030860005.1 Actinomycetota bacterium | reverse complement strand
CGGCGTGGTCGCTGTTCTTCGCGAAGACGATCGTCTTGCCCAGGCGGTCGCCGCCGGCGACGCGGTGGCCGTGCTCCATCAGCGTCTGCAGCACCTTGTCGACGGTGTCGGCGTTGAACAGCCAGCGATTGACCGCCTCGGCGGCCACCGCGTCGGGCGGATCGGCGTCGTCGCCCCAGTCCTGCTCCTCCCAGCGCGCCTGCTCCTCCTGGGTGAGGTCGTCGTAGCGGACGCCCGCGCTGGGGAACTTCAACGGCACCCGGATCGCACGCGGCGGCACGAGGAAGCCCTCGGCGACCGCCTCCTCGAGCTCGTAGGCGTCGGTCGGCACTCCGGGCTCGAGGTCGAACAGGCCGTAGGTGTCGTGGTCGACCTGGTCCTTGGGCGTGGCGGTCAGCCCGACGAGCAGCGAGTCGAAGTAGGCGAGGATCGAGCGGTACTTCTGGTAGACGGAGCGGTGTGCCTCGTCGATGACGACGAGGTCGAAGTAGCCGGGCCCGAAGCGACGTCTCGCGCCGCCATCGTCGTCGCCGATCAGCCCCATCATCGTCGGGTAGGTCGAGACGTACACGCGGCCCTCCGCGGACCTCTCGGTGACGAGGTTGACCGTCGCGGCGTCGGGCAAGTGCGTCTTGAACGCGCCGGTCGTCTGGTTGACGAGCGCGACGCGATCGGCGAGGAACAGGACGCGCTTGACCCAGCCGGCCTCCATCAGCAGCTTCGTCAGCGCGATCACCGTGCGCGTCTTGCCGGCGCCGGTGGCCATGACGACGAGCGCCTTGCGCTGGCGATCGCGCTCGAAGGCCTCGGCGACCCGCCGGATCGCGCGCTGCTGGTAGTGGCGCTCGACGATCGCGGGGTCGATCTCCGCATCCGTGAGGCTGCGGGCCGTCGTGCGCCGGCCGATCAACAGCTCGAGCTCGTCCTTGGTGTAGAAACCCTGCACCCGGCGCGGCGCGTGGCGCGCGTCGTCCCACAGCCAGGTCTCGTAGCCGTTTGAGTAGAAGATCGCCGGGCGGCGCCCGTAGCGCTGTTCCAGGCGGTCGGCGTAGAGCTTGGCCTGCTGCTGACCAGCCGTCGCGTCGCGTCGCGTCCGCTTGGCCTCGACGACCGCCAGCGGCCGGCCGTCGTCGCCCCACAGCACGTAGTCGACGAAACCCCTGCCCTGGGCGTTGGGCATGCCGTCGACCTCGAACTCGCGGTCACGGGGCTGGTCCAGCGGCCATCCCGCCTCGCCGAGCACCAGGTCGATGTAGCGGTCGCGGGTCTGCCGCTCGTCGTAGTCGTGATCGTCGGGGCGGGCGGTGTTCGCCACCTTGGCCATCGCGATCTCCGCGCGCAGCTCGTCGAGTTGCGTCTGGAGCGTCGTGTTCTCGGCGCGCGCGCGGACGAGCTGCTCGTCGCGCTCGGCGTTCTCGGCCTCCTGCCTGCGCAGCGCCTCGATCGAGGCCTGACGCTGCTCGGCGCTCAGCGGACGCGGGATCGCCGCCTCGTCGAACACGAGGCTGGCGTACGGGGCATCCTCGCGATCACGCGTGTACGTGCGCGCGATCCAGAACATGACGTGGAACAGCTCGCGCACGACCCCGTACGCCGCCTCGGCCTTGATCGGCCGGCGATCGTGCACCGCCGCGTTGCCCTGGCGGCGGATGACGTCCATCTTCGTCCGGACGCGCTGCTCGACCACGGCCTGGAACGACGGCTCGAAGACCATCGCCGACAGGTCGTCCTTATACGGGCGCGACAGCGAGCGGTCGGCGTCGTAGAGCCAGTGGACCGCGAGTTCGAGGGTGCGGCGCGCGTAGAAGCAGGCGCCGCGCGGGTCGGCCGCGGCGCTGCGCTCGGCCTTCACGGCCTCGAGCGCGAGCTCGGGCCAGGCGGTCTTCAGGAAGGTGAAGTTCGACGGCGGGCGCGGGGTGGGAGCGGCCGGTGGGGGCACAGGTCAGAGCGCTCCGGTGAAGGCTCGGTGCTGGAGGGAGGCGAAGAGGGCGTCGAGGTGGGCGAGGTGCGCCTCAGCACGGTCGCGGGCACCGACAACAAGTGACTGTCGCGCCACGAACTCCGACTGGAGTTCGATCGGCGGGCAGGGAATCTCGAGGTCAGCGATCTCCTTGGTGTTGACGTTGAACTGCACCGCCGACCGGCGAGTCACCCGCATGAATCGAGCCCTGCCGCCGCTTGAGCGTAGGAACTCGCGGATGAAACGTGGCTTCGCCAGAGCACGGTCAAAGCGAAGGCGCATGAGATGGGAATCGAAGGCCCACTCCCTCGGGCCTGGCTCCACGAGGACTGCTTTACCGAGATGGTTCTCGCTCGCGATAGCTCTCGCAAGGAGGAGGTCGCCATCTCTGACCTCATGACGACCTGACTCTGACGGAGGCAAATCCACGTATTTACGCTGCACCAAGTCAAGATTCCATCCATTGATGTTCGCGACGCGGAGACAGAGCCACCGCCCAGAGTCGGCGCTAGCAGGGATCATGGTCCCATACATAGGGCGTTCGGAGAACAACTCGCCCAGGGTCACCAGCGGCCACCGCCTCGGATTGGTAAGCGGGTCACCGAAGGCTTCAAGAAAGACCGCCGCCGAAAGCATGTCCTGCTTCGAGAGCGTTGCACGTCGATTAGCACGCACCACATTCGCGGTGTCGAGCACCCTCGCGATCCGTCGCTGCTCATCGAGAGGCGGAAGGACAATCTTGATACGGGCGACGAACGCTGGGCGGGCACGCATCAGCGAGCCGCCAACGCCAGCGACCGTGGCCAT
>JALZJA010000184.1 GCA_030860005.1 Actinomycetota bacterium | reverse complement strand
GGTGAAGGGGGGTGACCTGGGCGTGGCGCTTGGCGGGAGCGAGCGCCAGAGCGGCCTGCAGGGCCTCCTGGGTCTTGATCGTCAAGCGATCGGCATGCATGAATCTCAGTCTAGCTCACTGAGATTTATTGCCAAGCTCTCTCGCTCGGCCGGTTTCTCCTGGTGAATCCGCGGTAACGACGTCGACGATCGCAGCTGGCTCCGCCACGGTCGACGGTGGCGGAGCCAGATCCTGCATCCGTGTCAGCAGGGCTTCGAGATCGGCACGAAGCTCGGGATCGGCAGCCCGCAGGGGATCGGCAGGTTCTCCGGGATCGGCAGGTTACCGAGCAGTCCGCCGGTGCCAGCGCCGGTGCCGAAGATGGCCTGGAGGATCCCGGTTACCTTGGCGATCGCGGCGTTCACGGGCCCCTGCGCCTGCGGGGGCAGCATGCCGACGATCTGCTGGAGTTGCGCGACGCCCGTGAACATCGCGCCGCTGGCGATCCCAAGCGCCTGCTCGAGGTGCGGCTTGGCGGCCGCGGAGATCTGCCCCGAGTTCATCGCCTGCGCGATGCCGGCGACGTCGCCCGCGGACTGACCGGAGATGGCAGCGATCGCCGTCGCGATACCCGCCTGCGCCGCGTCGGGCAGCGTGGCCGCAAGGGCGGTGAGCTTGGCCACGGCGAGCTCGCGCCCGGTGAGGTTGGAGACGAGCGCCGTGGTCATGTCGACCTGCGCGGCGCCGCCGACGTCGTCGACGACCGCGATGAGCGTCTTGACGTTGTCGTCACGCTGAGCGGCGACGAGCCGCCATGCCTTGGCCCGCTTCGAGCGGCCGGTGACACGCGCCGCTTCACGCGCCGCGGCCTTCGTCTGACGGAGGTTCCTCACCGCCGCGACGGCCGCCGCCGCATCGTTGTTGTGCTGGACGCGCTTCGCGACCATGGTCAGCGCCTGGTCGGCGCTGCGAACGTGCTCGCGCACGCTGCCGACCGATGGCTTCGAGTGTGCAGAGGCCGCGGATGGCGCCGCCAGCACGGCGGCGGCGACCACGGCAGTCGCGATCTTCCTTGGGTGCGTCATGAGGATCCTTTCGGTAGCCGGGCCACCTCGGCACCCGAGGCTCCTGGTTTTGCGGGCCCCGCCTCACGACGGGGTTGCCTTTGTCGATGGTCTTTCGCTATAACGCCGCAGCGCGCCAGAAGTAAGCAGCTATCGCCCGAAGTACCGGTGGGCGAGCCCCGGGGCACCCGGCGGCCCTCATGCTCGGTCCCGACGGTGCCGATACAGCGTGCATGGGATCGCTGACCGCGTCGTGGCCCGGGGCCGTCGCAGCGCCCGCGATGGGCTTGGGCTTGCTGTCCGACGACCGGCTCGCGCGTCTGGCCGCGAGGGGTACCGAGGGGGCGATGGCGGCGATCTTCGAACGCCACCATCAGGCACTGCACCGCTACTGCTACTCGATCCTCAACAACAGCCACGACGCCGAGGATGCGCTTCAGAGCACGATGATCAAGGCGCTGCGAGCGCTGCCGGGCGAGCGTCGGCAGATCGCGCTACGTCCGTGGCTGTACCGAATCGCTCACAACGAGTCGATCTCACTGCTGCGCGCCCGCCGTCCCGACGGTGCGCTCGATGCCGCCGCGGGCGTCACCGACGTGGCGGCCGGCGATCTTGTGGAGACACGCGAACGACTGCGCACGCTGACCGCAGACCTCGAGTCGCTCAGCGAGCGCCAGCGCACTGCGCTGCTGATGCGCGAGCTGGCCGGCCTCGAGTTCTCCGAGGTCGCAGACGCGCTCGGCTCGAGCGCATCGGCCATCAAGCAGAGCGTCTACGAGGCGCGTTCCGCGCTTCACGCCATGGAGGAGGGCCGCGCGATGGACTGCGAGAAGGCCCGCCGCATGGTGTCCGACGGCGATCGCCGCAGGCTGCGTGGCTTGCGGATGCGCGGCCACCTGCGCGCCTGCGCCGGCTGCCGGGACTTCGAGATCGCGCTGCGCCAGCGCCCCGCCCAGCTGAACTGCCTGATCCCCGCGCTGCCGGCCGCGGCTGCCGCGGCGATCCTGCAGGGCCTGAGC
>JALZJA010000141.1 GCA_030860005.1 Actinomycetota bacterium | reverse complement strand
GCTTGTCCCCCATCGTGCACGGCGGGACGATGATCGTCGTCGCGTCGCTGTTCTCGGGAAGCACGAGTTGGTCTTGCGGCGGGGTTTTCTGTTTTGCGCTGCCCGCGCCGCCCGGCGTCACGAGAACGGTGTTCGCAGCCCCCGCCATCGGCTTCTCCGGACACGGCGGCACCGCCACCGTCTGTGTGAGACTGCTCTTGGGCACCACGACCTCGTTCGAGCCGGGAGGCTTGCGATCGGCGTCGGCCTGCTGCACCTGCGCCGCAGTGCACGGCGGCACGATGATCGTCACATCGGTGCGCTGCCTGGGGATGCTGACCGTCCGTACGCCGGGCGTCTCCATGACCGTGGCGACAGGATCCTTCATCTTCTTCTTCTTCTTGCCGCATGCCGCGGTGCCGAGGGCAAGCACGCCGACAAGCAGGAACACTCCGAGGCGGAGGCCGTTGCGGACCATGTGTCGAAGGTTACCCGGCCTCACCCGATCTTGCAGTCTCCTGCACTACGTGCTGTCCCAACCTAGGCGCTCGTCGCTCGTGCCGGAGGGCAGAGCTCAGGCTGCTTGGCGCGCCTCCTGTGCGCTCGGCACGGCGAAGTAGGCCCCGCCGCCGATCGCGCGGTCGAAGCGCGACCATCGCTCGCCGCTGGGCAGCTCCTTCTCGAGCCGGTCGAAGGAGCCCAACCGCCCGCCGAGGTTGTCGCAGAAGTGCACGAGCGTCGCCTCGCGGGTGCAGGGGACGACCGGGCTGCCGTGCTCGAGGCTGCCGTGGTGGCTGAGGATGATGTGCAGGACCGCTTCGGCGGTGCGCGGGTCGAAATCGTCGATGCCGTCGATGATGCGCCGGACGTGGTAATAGCCGAGCGGGATCTCGCCTTGGAGCTTGCCCGCGTCGGTCATCTCGATGCCGGCCCCCTGGAACGCGTACGCGTCGAGCTTGCCGATGTCGTGCAGCAGCGCCCCGGCGACGGCGACGTCGCGGTCGATGCCGCCGAACGTGGCGCTGATCGCGCTGACCGCCTGCGCCACGCCGAGCGAGTGCTCGAGCAGCCCGTGGCGGTAGGCGTGGTGGAAATGCTTCGCGCCCGGCGCGATGCGGTAGCGCGCCCATGTCGCCGAATCCGAGCCGAAGATCTCGTCGAGCAGCCGGTGCAGGTCGCGGTCCTGCACCGTGGCAAGCAGCTCGCGCAGGTCGACCTCCATCTGCGCGGCCGAGCGTGGCGGGCCGTCGCTCAGGTCTGCTTCGTCAAACGCGCCCGCCTCGGCGGCGCGCAGCGTACGCAGCTTCAGCTCGGCGCCGTAGCGCGCGCTCGTCTGCAGACGGCCGCAGACGTGTACCGCCGACCCGCTCGTCGCGAGCTGGGCGGCCGCCGCGACATCGTCCCAGACGTTGGCCGGAAGGGCCCCGGTGCGGTCGCCGAGGGTCAGGCGCAGGTACTGCCCGCCGTCGCGCTTGGTGCGCAGCTCGGCCTCGCGGACGAGCAGCACGCAGTCCACCAGCGCGCCATCTTGCAGCTCCCGCACGAACATGCCGAACACGGTGGCAAGCGTCGCGGACGGATCGGGCGAGCTGACAGCGCGAGATCATCTACCGTTGGCGCCAGTGCCCGGCAGCGCGCTCATCACCGGCGGCACGGGCGGCCTCGGCGCCGCGGTCACGCGCGCGTTCCTCGACGGCGGCTGGCGCGTCGTCGTGCCGCTGTACGACGAGGGCGAGCGCGAGCGCGTCGAGAGCCACGAGCAGCTCGTCCTCGAGCCCGCCGACCTGCTCGATCCGGCATCCGCCGCCGCGATCGTCGAGCTCGCGGCCACAGAGCCGGCCGCGCCGCTGGGTGCGGTCGTCAACCTCGTCGGCGGCTTTGAGATGGGCGGCCGCGTGCACGAAACGCCGATCGACGACTTCGAGGCGCAGCTGCGCCTCAACCTGCGCCCGACGTACATCGTCACCCACGCGGCCCTGCCGCATCTGCAGACCGCGGGCGGCGGCGCCGTCGTCTGCGTCTCCGCGCGCGCCGCGCTACGACCCTTCTCGGGCGCCTCGGGCTACGCCGTCTCCAAGGCCGCGGTGCTCGCGTTCGTCGACGTGCTCGCCGCCGAGTACAAGGACGACGCGATTCGCGTCAACGCGATCCTGCCAAGCGTCATCGATACGCCCGCGAACCGGCGCTCGATGCCAGATTCAGACCACGAGCGGTGGGTCGCTCCGGAGCAGATCGCACGCGTCGTGCGCTTTCTGTGCGAGGACGGAGCGGCGGCGGTGAGCGGCGCGCACGTGCCCGTCTACGGCCGCGCCTGACCCGGCTCCTTGGCGCGTCGCATCGCATCGTGCGGAAGTCCAGAAGGGGGTAACCTCGCCGCGCTCCCGGGTACAGTCCTCCCGTGTTCACCCGCCGCATCGTCCTCGCCGTCTGTGCGATCGCGCTGGCCTGCTCCGCCTCGACGGCGAGCGCAGCACCGCCTCCTGCGGGTGAGCGCATCGCGCCGCGCGTCACCGCTGCCGGCGCCGACGTGTCGGGCCTCACGATCGATGAGGCCGCGGCGAAGCTCGACGCCACGTTCGGCCAGCGGCTGAAGACGGACGTCTCCGTGAAGCGGGCGGGCCGGTTGCTTCGCATGTCCGCGAAGCAGGCGCGCGTGAAGTTCGACGCGCTGCGCACGGCCAAGCGCGCGCTCTACGCGGGTCGCACGCTCGCCCAGACTCCTCAGGCGCCCGGTGCCGCGCCCGCGGGCGTGGACGTGGCGCTCGCCGTGGATCTCTCGCAGAGCGCCGTGCGCCGCTTCGCCGGCCGCGTCGATCGCCGCCTCAGCCGCAGCCCGCGCAACTCGAAGCTGCGCATCACGCTGCGCAAGGTCCGGGTGACCCATTCCAGGCCGGGGCGCGACATCGACCACGTCAAGCTCGCGAAGGGGATCGCGGCCGCGTTCGCCGATCCGCGCCTCGCGCGCGTCTTCCGTCCCAAGCTCATCAAGGTGAAGGCACGGGTCAACTCGCTTCAGGTCCGCCGCCGCGCGCGCACCGTCATCACGCTCCAGCGGTCGACGTTCACGCTGCGCCTGTTCAAGAACCTCAGATGGCGCAAGAGCTACAAGGTCGCCGTCGGCCAGCCCGCCTACCCGACGCCGCGCGGGCTCTTCTCGATCCAGAGCAAGCAGGTCAACCCGACCTGGTCGGTCCCGAACAGTCCGTGGGCCGGGGAGCTTGCGGGCACCAGCGTCTCCGGCGGCAGCGCTGCCAACCCGCTCAAGGCGCGCTGGATGGGAATCACCGGCAGCGTCGGGATCCACGGCACGGGCCAGGACTACTCGATCGGCACCCGCGCCTCCCACGGCTGCATCCGGATGCACGTGTGGGACGTCATCGCGCTGTACAACCGCGTCCCGATCGGCACGCCTGTCCTCATCCGCTGAGCGCCGCGTCGGCCGCTCGCGAATCGGGCGCTCGTACGAACCCTCGGTGCACGGAAGCTTTTCCGCCCGGAGGCGTTGAATATGCAACGAGCCGATCTCTCACCACCCGGAACAAGCCGCGTGCGTGCCTGAATTCGGCCTCGTTGGCTCTAATGTCTGTCTCCATGCTTCCCGAGCACGTCGAGCACGTGGAACGCGACCCGACCCGCCGGTCGGTCGTCGCCTACCGCACTCCGCCGGGGACGCATACGCCGCCCGCGGTTCTCCGGCGCCGCCGCGGGACAGCGCTCCTGGCGCTCGACCTCGTCGTGCTCGCCCTCGCGGTCGGCGCGAACGCGCTCGGGGCCAACGCGACCGAAGCGACCGTCGGTCCCGTCGGCTGGATCGTGCTCTACATCGTGCTGACGATCGCCGCGATCAGCATCCGGCGCGGCTATCGCTTCCGGCTGAAGACCTCGCCCTTCGAGTACGTCGGCCTCATGATCGCCGCGAACGCGATCGCCGCGACGCTCATCATCGCCGCCCGCGTCGTGCTGGACCCGGATCCCGAGGCAGCCGGGCAGGTCGTGCGCCTGTGGGCCTTCTCGACCGTGTATCTCATCGGCGGACGGGTGGCGGCCGCGCTGGGTTCGCGCAAGGCGGCCGGCGATGGGCTGAACACCCTCATCATCGGCTCGGGCGAGATCGGCAACACCGTCGCACGCAGGCTCTGCGACCGGCCGGAGCTCGGCCTGACCCCGATCGGCTTCCTCGACAGGACGCCGCTCATCGACGCGCCGAGACAGCCGCACAACCTGCCGATCCTGGGAGCGAGCTGGGATCTCGAGGCGGTCGTGCGCAAGCACGGCATCGAGCACGTGATCGTGGCCTTCTCGAGGGCACCACACCACGTCCTGTTGAGCCTCGTCCGGCGCTGCCGGGCGATGGGCATCGAGGTCTCGATCGTGCCGCGGCTCTTCGAGGAGACCTCGCGCCGCGTGACCATCGAGCACGTCGGCGGCATCGCGCTCACGCGCGTGGACCGCGCCGATCCGCGCGGCTGGCAGTTCGAGGTCAAGTACGCGATCGACCGCGTCGTCGGCGCGCTGCTGCTCGTCCTCTGCGCGCCGCTCATGCTGCTCATCGCGGCGCTCGTCAAGCTCAGCTCGCCCGGGGAGATGTTCTTCCGCCAGCCGCGCGTCGGCCTCGACGGCCGCGAGTTCGACATCCTGAAGTTCCGCACGATGCGCATGCAGGACGAAGCCGATGAGAACGACGCGGACTGGATCGCGCGGGAGCTCGGGCTCGACAAGGAGGCGGGCGCCCTGGCCGAGGACCGCCGCACTCCGATCGGGCGCTTGCTGCGACGGACGTCGCTGGACGAGCTGCCCCAGCTGCTCAACATCGTGCGCGGCGACATGTCGCTCATCGGCCCGCGCCCGGAGCGCACGGACTGCGCGAACGCATTCGGCCAGCACGTGTACCGCTACGGGGACCGCCACCGCGTGAAGTCCGGCCTCACGGGCTGGGCCCAGGTCAACGGCCTGCGCGGGCAGACGTCGCTGAGCGACCGCATCGAATGGGACAACTTCTACATCGAGAACTGGAGTCCGTGGCTCGATCTGAAGATCCTCCTGCTCACGCC
>JALZJA010000138.1 GCA_030860005.1 Actinomycetota bacterium | reverse complement strand
CGTCAGCCAGTCCCCGCGATCCTGTGTGAGGTCGATCTCGGTCGCGCACCAGTTGCTGCGTTCCCAGCGGGCGTATAGATCGGCGTAGTCGATCTGCTCGGTGGCGGCGGGAACGGTGACGGCCATGAACGAACGGTACCGTCGGGCGGGGTTCGCCATGCGGCTGGCAGGGCCCCGTGGTCTCGCGCTCGAGCTCGTGGGGGAGGCGCCTGGCGCGCCCGATCTGCTTGTTGACCGCGCGGTCGAGCCGCGTGTGCTGCTCGACGACGTGGCCGGTGTCGGGATGCGGATCACGAGCGCCAAGACATCGACGGGGGCCGGCAGAATTGGCGCCCTGCTGCGGCGCCGAGGTCGCGACGTCCGATGGCGGCAACTCGGCTGCATCGCGCCTTTGCTCGACGCAGACCGGCAAGCTCGCGAAGCTCGCGATCTCCTAGCGACCGCAGCTACGAGTAGTGGGCGCAGTTCAACGCATTAACCGGGTAGCGTGCCGCCGATGACTGGCCCTTCGCTCCGCGAGCGCGCGGCTAGCGTCACGCGGTATCACTCAATCGAGCTTGCGCCGGGTTTCGTGACGCCCGGCATTGACAGCGGCGACCGCCTCGATCTGCTGAAGCTGCCGACCGACCTGCGCGGCAAGACCGTGCTCGACATCGGGGCGTGGGACGGGTTCTTCTCCTTCGAGGCTGAGCGGCGCGGCGCCGAGCGCGTCGTGGCGGTGGACAGCTTCGCCTGGGACGGCTCGGTCGGCACCGCTAAGGCCGGCTTCGAGCTCGCACGCCAAGCGCTGGGGTCGCGCGTGGAGGACGTCGAGGTCGATGTGCTCGATCTCGATGCTGAGCAGCTCGGCCGTTTCGACGTCGTCCTGTGCCTCGGCGTGCTCTACCACATGCGCCATCCGCTCCTGGCGCTCGAGAAGGTCGCGAGCGTCACGAGCGGGATGCTCATCCTCGAGACCGAGGTCGACATGACCTGGACGCGGCGGCCAGCAGCCGCGTTCTACCCCGGCCACGAGCTGCACCTGGACCCGACGAACTGGTGGGGACCGAACCCGGAGGCGGTGATCGGGATGCTGCGCGCCGTCGGTCTTGAGCGCGTCGAGGTCGTGACGCCCGACAGCACCGCCTACCGTGTTGCCCGCAGCGTCAAGCGCGCGACGAGCTACGCGCGCTCGTGGGCTCACGATCGCGCTCGCCCGCATGAGCACCCTGCGCAGGGCCGCGCGGTGTTTCACGCGTTTCGCTAACTCACGGTTCGGCCCGGATCGACCAACTACCTCACTGCCCGGGACTTGACCCTGGACGTTCGCATTCGGGCCAGTTTGAGTCTCGTCGTTGGGCGAGCAAGCAGCGTGCGTAACGCCTTCGAGATTGGGAGATCGCGTCCGAGCCGCGCGTCCCTTGACTCGGTGTCGGCGTCGAACGCTAAAGATCGCGACGGGATCGGCCGATGACGGGACTGTCAATGCGTCCACGCTGGTGCTCGATAGCTCAAGCCGGCACCAAGCGCGCGTTCCAACAGATCCTGAGGATTCATGTCGCTTCTGCGCTCCATGCCGCCCGCCCGTCGCTGGGCCGTCTCCGTCGTTGTCCTCGTCGGTCTGACATTCGCTGCAGTTTTGAGCGGTTGTGGTGGTGCTGCGCCGCAGACGGCGGACGTAGCCCGGCTGGCAGCGCCCGTATCGAACCAAACGATGCGCCAGGAGCGTCGTCTGCGTGATCGCAGCGCTTCCGCTCAAGCGGCTCGTCGCACGTCGCGTTCGCGTTATACGGACATGCGTCCCGCGCAGGCCGTAGCGCTTGCCCGCAAGTCGTTTCCGCAGCAGATGAGGGCGCCGCTGTTCAGCGGCCGCGAGCTCGGGCACGAAACGACGGTCGTTGACCGCCGCGGTGACGGCACGGCGCTCGTGAAGGACAAGAACGGCAAGAGAATGCTGCTCGTTGCTTCCCAGCCGCTTGAGGCCAAGGACGAGCAGGGCAAGCTCGCGCCGGTCGATCTGTCGCTCGAGCGCACCGCGGATGGGATCGCGCCGGTCAACAGCCGGGTGCCGTTCGTGGTTGATCCCTCGAGCGCGGCGAAGGTCCGGTTCACTGGTATGGGGATGGGGATGCAGCTCGCCGGCGCGCAGGATCAATCCGGCAAGCAGCGGACGTCAGCGATCGCACGGACGGCGCAACTTGCTGACGACAGGGTGTTCTTTGCCAACGTGCACAGCGATACCGACGCCGGGATCGTGCCGCTTCCGAACGGCTCGGAGCTGTTCTTGGTCGCTCGCAGCCAGCGGGCGCCTGAGCGGTTCTCGCTGGCGTTTGATCTGCCGGCGGGCGCGACGTTGCGGCGCGCGGTCAGCGACACGCCCGTGCCGGCTGGGCTGCCGCGATCGATCGAGATCGTCAAGGACGGCAAGACGCTGGCGCACGTCAGTGCGCCGATCGCCCATGACGCCGATGGGCGCGGCGTGCCGGCGAGCAATGAGCATCGACGGCCACGACGTCGTTCTTGACGTGCCTCACCGCGGCCGGGACATCCGCTATCCGATCGGCATCGATCCTGAGGTCGTGGTCTGGAGCGCCCACGGCAACTTTGCGGGCTGGACGTGGGGTCAGAGCCCCGCCAGCGGCCCGTGGTTCGGCGCGATCGATAACTGCGCGATCTATTGCGGCCTGTATCAGGCGCTGCCGCAAAACCGGGCAGTGGCTAACGGCAGCAGCGCGTCATTCTCCTACTGGGCGCCGACGAAGACCGCCATCACGCAGGCCACCCTCGGTGGCGTCGCGCACGCACCCTACACCTACGCGGGCGTGCCCTACACCAGGGCCCAGCAGGGCATCCTCAGAAGCAGCGGATGGGAGCGCGGGCGCTTCCAAAACCAGGACGGCCTGCAGCCCGACACCGGCTACGCCGCATCGGTGCCCACCACCAACAGCTTCTGGGGCCAAGACCACACCTTCACGGTCACACAGACGCCCCAACAGCCCGCCCAGGAACCAAACCGCGCGCTCATGGCGATCAGCGCCTATCACCCCTACGGCGGCAGCGTCATCGGACCCACGAGCAGCTACGCAATCAACACCATGGCCTGGGCGAAGTTCCTGATCGCCGACAAGCACGCTCCGACATGGCACGCCAGCGCCACCCCCACCGACCAGGTGGAGTGGAGCAACGACAACAACGCCACCCACACGCGCTCATTTCGCGCCACCGACGAAGGCCTCGGGCTCTACCAACTAAAGCTCAGCGGCGCCGCGAGCATCGACCCTCCGCCCGCAGCCCAGGGCACCGTAGCCGGCAACACGATCACCGCGAAATGCAGCGGCACACCGCCCCAGGCGGTATGTCCCACCGACTGGCCCACGAGCCCGATCACCTACACGCTGAACGAAGGCGTCAACACGATCACCGCCAGCGACCTCGCCGCCAACACCACGACTCGTACTTGGACCGAGAAGATCGACCGCAGCAAGCCACAGCTCGAGCTCAATGGATGGCTGCCAAATACTGACGGCATGATCTTCGCCGGGATCGACTATGACCTATCGGTCGCTGCGAGCGACAGCGTGTCCGGTGTGAAGAGCGTCGAGGTGCTCGTCGACGACGTGCGGCTGCCTCGGGGCGGCTTCAAGGAGCAAGACTGCGGTGCTGATGGCTGCGATTTGATCCTCAACACCGCGTTGATCGCAGGCTCCTACACCCCGGGGCCGCGCACGGTGAAAGTCGTGGCGAAGGATTTCGCCGGCAACGAGGAACGCGTCGAGCTGCCGGTCGAGATCAGCGACATATCCGCGGCGGCGCCCCGCGAGCGCGACGCGATCTCTGACGAGCCCGTTGACGATGGCCCCGAGCCCGCCACAGAACCGGGGATAGACACGACCTGCGATCCCAACGCCACGGGTGGCTCCGACACCGACTGTGGCCGCGACGACCTGGCCGATCCGATCGAGCAGGCCGTGACGAACGAGCCGGGCCTGATCGAGAACCTCGCGACACCACTGCTCAACACACTCGATGCGCTCCTGAGCCCCCTCAGCGGCCCTCAGCCGCGAGCGGCCGGCACGCTGCGCAAGAACGGAAGCGGCTGGGGCCTGTCAGACCAAAAGGCGCAGACGTTCGTCCCCGACAACCCGGCCACCCCCAACAGGATCGACAACCCACTGACACCGCAGATCGACGAGGGCTACCTCGATCTGTTCACGGCGCTGGATGTCACGCGCCTACGACTCGTCGTGCCCTGGGACCTCGTCCCCCGCGCGAAGGGCAACTTCGACGGCGATCCGTACCCCAAGACCTTCGAGCACCGCAACGGGCCCGATATTGAGGTCGGGCTGGGACCGTTTCACGATGACCCGGCGACCCCGGGGGGAGGTCCCACCGAGGTGCGCGCTGCTCTCAGCCGCCTCAAGGCCACCGACGAGTGGATCGCGCGAACGCTTCCGTGCGAGCAAGACAAACGCCTCGGCGAGGTCATGATCTCCTTCGAAAAAAGCGAGGAGATCAAGCCTGGGAAGGACCATGAGAACCTGCTGCCCAAACCCGACGAGTACGTCCACGGCGTGAGCGAGTTTCGCAAACGCTACCTCGGTCGCTGCCAGGCCGACAAAGACCGCGACGAGACGAGCAGGATCACCGTCTACACCGCCTGGAACGAGCCCAACGATACGGCGCAGCCAACTCGTGGAGATCGCCTCGGTCGCGCCGGCGAGTACTGGAGCCAGCTCAACCGCATCTGCAAGACCACCCCCATCAAAGCCTATCGCTGCACCGTAGCCGCAGGTGACTTCACCGACCGGCCGTACTCGCCGAACCCTGACTTCGGACTGGGCGGCGACGTGCGGCGCTTTCAAAAGGGCATGAACCGCGCGGCCAGCGCATGGGCGCTGCACGCCTACCGCTCCTCCCACGTGCCCTTCGCTCAGTCCGAGGCGCGAATCAAGCGCTTTCTGAGGCTCACCAAGAGCCAGAGCGGCCACGAGCCCCGGCTCTGGCTGACCGAGCAAGGCGGCCGCGTCCATATTCAAGCTCCGACCCCGGCCGCGGACTTCTGCAACATCATGCAGTTCCGCCACATCAGCAACCGGATCACGCGCTTGTACTACTACCTGCTCGTGGGCCCAGAGACGAGTCTGAACCGCTTCGACTCAGCACTCATCGAACTGTCAGACGGCGCGATCAGGCCGCGCGATCCGCAGTATGAGACCTACAAGTTCTATGCGTCCCAGACTGCAGGGAGCCAACGTTGCTAGCGCCAATGATAGGCGCCGGGGTCGCCTGCATGGCCGTGGTGCTCGCGCCGGCGCACGCTGCGGCGGCGCCGGTGATCGTCGATAGGCCGGTGGTTGACTTGGGCGCGCGGCTGGGCAAGATCTCCGGCTACGGCGACGTGCTGGCGTGGAGTGAATACAACGCCAGCGAGGCGACGTTCAGCCTCGTCATCCAACGGCACGGCCAGGCCCCGCGGCGCTTGAACATCGTCCCGCGACACCGCCCCTTTGATGTCGATGCGGGGCCCGATCGCGACGGCAAGCCCGCGCTGGTGTACTCACGCTGTCGCAAAGAGCCCAAGCAGCCCGATCCGCGGGGCCTGTATGAGTTCTACGATCTGCCCGCCTACCCGGGCGGATCGAGATGCGACATCTACAAGTACTCGCTCGCCGCCGGCCGCGAGCGCAGGCTCAAAGACATCTCGACGCACAGCGCGGACGAGTTCATGCCCAGTATCTGGCGCGGCAAGGTCGCCTTCGTCCGCGAGTACTCGCCCGGACGTCCGCTGCGGCTATACCTCAACCGCCGCGACGGCTCCGGCAGCCGGCAACTCCGCCGATCCGTACTAGGAGATGATGTCCCATCACTGGATCTGCGCGGACGCCGCGTCGCCTACGAGACCGTGAGGCTCGCCGACGATTGCGAGCAAAACGACATCAGGTTCCCCAGCGACGCCGCATTCAGGACGTACATGAGGATCGTCGAACTCGGGCGCAAGCCGATCCGTGTCGCGGTGAGCTGCAACAACGACTCCAGGCAAGGCAACCTCGCCGGCGCCGCCTGGTCGGGAAGCAGGCTGATCTATAGCGCCGATCGCGGACAGGACTATGAAGCCGGACAGCTCGTTGCCCGCGCATCGAACGGGACACAGCAAGCTCTCGCGTCGTACGCGATCCCGGACTCTTACATCCAGTACCTCGCGGCGAACGACCACGGGATCTACGGCGCAGTACTCAAGAAGTCCGACGGACACGCCCACATCTCGCATCTGCTTGGCAGTCCCTGATGCGGCAAACGACGCCCGGGCCCCGAAGGAACGACCGCTTGGCCACCTCCTGAGAACGTGTTTCGCCATGCGGTTTGCCGGAACCGGCGACCTCTTGGAACGGAGGTTTCGCCATCCGGTCGCCGAACCGGCGACCGCCTGGCGACGTTACAGGAGCTTCGGCGACTGCCACGGCTGCGCGAGCCGCGCCGCGAGCACGTCTGAGAGCTCGTCGATCGTCACGCGCTCCTGCGCGAGCGAGTCGCGGTCGCGGACCGTCACCGTGCGGTCCTCGAGCGTCTGGTGATCGACCGTCACGCAGAACGGCGTCCCGATCTCGTCCTGGCGGCGGTAGCGCTTGCCGATCGATCCGCCCTCGTCGTACTCGGTCTGCATCCGCCCCCGCAGCGTCGCCACGATCTCCCGCGCCACCTCGGGCTGGCCGTCCTTGCGCACGA
>JALZJA010000118.1 GCA_030860005.1 Actinomycetota bacterium | reverse complement strand
GGTCCGGAGGATTCCGAACAGGTGTGCGGCGGAGCGGTGGCTCGCGAGCGCACCTGCTCCGCATGCGAGCACGGCTGCCATGAGGTTGCCGTAGAGCGATGGTGCCGCGTGGCCGACCGCGTAGACGAGCGGTGCAGGCGGCGTAGGCGCCCGTCGGCGAGCCAGCGCTTGACCCGCTGGTGGTCGACGCCGGTTGCCACGAGCTGCTCCGAGGTGATACGACCGTGCTGCTCGGCCGCAATCCGGGAGATGATGTCGAATAAGGGCCGGATATAGACCCATAGGCGACACGACCGGCGGATTCGCCCCCGTTTCAGCTCTAGGCTTAGCGGCCGCATGTCCGGACCGGCCTCCGTTCTCTCCGACGGCACGATCCTGCGCCTCGTCGAGGAGGGGCGGATCCGGATCGATCCGTGGGATCCGGGATTGGTTCAGCCGGCGAGCGTCGACCTGCGCCTCGGCGACAGCTTCCGCGTCTTTCACAACCACCGCACGGCCGCGATCGACCTCGCCAAGCCGCCGACGAACCTCACCGAGCAGATCCTCATCGGCGAGGACGAGCCGTTCATCATCCACCCCGGGGAGTTCTGTCTCGGCCGCACGCTGGAGTGGATCGAGCTGCCGGATGACGTCGTGGCGAGGATCGAGGGCAAATCGAGCTTGGGCCGCCTCGGCCTTATCGTGCACGCAACCGCCGGCTTCGTCGATCCGGGCTGGAAGGGCACGCTGACGCTCGAGATCACGAACCTCACGCGCGTACCGATCAAGCTGTGGGCAACCAAGCCCATCGCGCAACTGTCGTTCATGACGCTCGACGCCCCCGCGTTGCGGCCGTACGGCCACCCCGAGCTCGGCAGCCACTACCACCGTCAGGTCGACGCCACCGAGAGCCGCTACGAAGGCGGGCCGGCCGGACCCACCCAGCCGGTGCGATAAGGTCGCGCCGCCATGAGCGCCATCCTGAGCATTCTGGCCGCTGCCGAGGCGGCCGGCGAGCCTGCCGAGGAGCACAGGTCCGAGGTGCCGTTCTTCGTCGCGGGCGGCCTGCTCGCGATCTGGGCTGTCGTCATCAGCGTGTTTGGCTTCACGAGGCCCGACTTCCCCTCCAGCGAGGGCGCGGCCCGCGGCGTCATGGCGCTCAGCGCGGTGCTCGTGGCGGCTGCGATGTCGATGGCCGTGTATGTCGCCCTCTGACGACGACGGCTACGCGATCTCCTACAAGGTGCTCGAGCGGGGCACCCCGGTGCACGCATCCGATGGCGCCGGCGTCGGCACCGTCCGCGAGGTGCTCGAGAACAAGGCCGAGCACATCTTCGACGGCCTCGTGATCGATACGCCCGCCGGGCAGCGCTTCGTCGACGCGCCCGAGGTCTCCCGGATCGCGGAGCTTCGCGTGACGCTGACGATCGACGCCGAGGCCGTTCAGGCCCTGCCCGAAAGCGATCCCGCCGGCGCCAAGACCTTCCGTGCCAACACCCGCAGCGGGCGCCTGGGGCGCTTCTTCGGCGGCGGCTGGAAGCGCGACTAGAACCCCGAAACAGGAACTTCACAACCCGATTTGACCTAGGTGAGGTTCGGGGGGGTGCATAATCGGAGGTCGTGAGCAAGCCGATACCGACCGAAGAGGCTCCCGTAGAGGGGCGTCCGCAGGACAACGGCGCCGACCAGCCGGGTCCCAACGAGACGCTCAGCGTCACCGACAACCGCACCGGCCGCACCTACGAGATCCCTATCACCGACGGCACGGTGCGTGCCCTGGACTTCCGCGCGATCCGCACGTCCGACGACGACTTCGGCCTCATGTCCTACGACCCGGCCTTCATGAACACCGCCTCGTGCCGCTCGTCGGTCACGTACCTCGACGGCGCCGAGGGCGTGCTCGAGTACCGCGGCTACCCGATCGAGCAGCTGGCCGAGAACTCGTCGTACCTCGAGGTCGCCTACCTGCTCATCCACGGCGACCTGCCGACGGCGGCCCAGCTCGAGGAGTGGCAGCACCAGATGACGATCCACACGTTCGTGCACGAGAACATCAAGGAGTTCCTCGGAGGCTTCCGCCACGATGCCCACCCGATGGGAATGCTGCTCGGCGCGACCGGCGCGCTGTCGACGTTCTATCCCGACGCGATCGACATCGACGACGAGGAGAGCCGCCACATCCAGACGATCCGGCTCATCTCGAAGATGCCGACGCTGGCGGCGTTCGCCTACCGCCACGCGCAGGGCCAGCCGTACGTCTATCCCGACAACGACCTCGCCTACGCGGGCAACTTCCTGAACATGATGTACAAGATGACCGAGCTGAAGTACGAGCCCGATCCGCGGCTCGAACGCGCGCTCGACATCCTCTTCATCCTGCACGCCGACCACGAGCAGAACTGCTCGACGAGCGCCGTGCGCTCGATCGGCTCGGCGAAGCCCGATCCGTACTCGGCCGTCGCCGGCGGGATCGCGGCCATCTACGGCCCGCTCCACGGCGGCGCCAACGAGGCCGTGCTGCGCATGCTGGGCCACATCGGGCACCGCGACAACATCCCCGACTTCGTCAAGGGCGTGAAGGAGGGCAAGCAGCGCCTCATGGGCTTCGGCCACCGCGTCTACAAGAACTACGACCCGCGCGCGCGGATCATCAAGCGGGCCGCCGAGGACGTCGTCGACGTCATCGGCCGCGATCCGCTGCTCGACATCGCGCTCGAGCTCGAGCAGATCGCGCTCGAGGACGACTACTTCATCGAGCGCAAGCTCTATCCGAACGTGGACTTCTACTCCGGGCTCATCTACCAGGCGATGGGCCTGCCCGTCGCGATGTTCCCGGTGATGTTCGCCATCGGGCGCACGAGTGGCTGGATCGCGCAGTGGCGCGAGATGGTCGAGGATCCCGAGCAGAAGATCTCACGCCCGCGTCAGATCTACACGGGCCAGCGTCAGCGCGAATACATACCGATCGACCAGCGCTGAACGGTTGGCGGGCAGCGGCGCGAGCTTCAGCGCGAACCTGTGGGCGGGGATCGAGGACGTCTACGCGCAGATCCTCGTCCACCCGTTCATCGAGGGCCTGACGAGCGGGGAGCTCGACGACGCCGCGTTTGCGTTCTACGTCGTGCAGGACGCCCACTACCTGCGCGAATACGCGCGTGCGCTGAGCGTCTGCGCCGCGCGCGCGCCTGGCGAGCCGTCGATCGCGATGTTCGCGCAGCACGCCGCAGGAGCGATCGGGGTCGAGCGCGAGCTGCACGAGTCCTTCTTCGCGGACATGGGGCTCAGCGAGGAGCAGATTGCCGCAACGCCGATGGCGCCGACGAACGTCGCGTACTGCAGCTACCTGCTCGCCAGCGCCTACGGCGGCTCGTTCGCAGAGGCGCTGGGCGCGGTGCTGCCGTGCTACTGGATCTACCGCGAGGTCGGGACCGAGCTGCTGCGGCGCGGCTCCCCGAACCCGCTCTACGCGCGCTGGATCGACACGTACGGCGGGGAGGAGTTCGGCGCCGTCGTGGACGCGGTGCTCGACCTGACCGACCGGATCGGCCCGACGCTGTCAGAGGCCGACCGCGCTGCGGCGGCGGCGCGCTTCGCCGCCACGGCGCGCTACGAGTGGATGTTCTGGGAGATGGGCTGGCGGCGCGAGACGTGGCCGGTCTGAGCCGGCTCTAGTGGGTCGCCCAGTTTGTGGGTGGCCCACTAGTCCGCGCAGGCGCCGTTGCCGAGGGCGGGCTCAGCGTCGGCGTCGTTGGCCTGCAGTCGCTTGGCAGCGGCCTGCATTCCCGCCTTGTCGCCGTCCTTCGCCTTCTCGCGGGCCTCCTCGAGGTCGTCGACCGCGCTGCGCAGGCCGTCGAGGTAGGTGTTCCACTTCTTTGCGAGCGCGCCGTCCTTCGGCTCCAGATCGTTCAGCTCCTTGTGCTGGCCTTCGACCACCGGCGTGGACTTGTCCAGGTACGCGGCCACGCGCTCGAGGTCTTCCTTGTCGCTCCCGGCCCCGCTCGGCTCGGGGATCGCGCTGCCCTTCTTCTCGAACTTCGTGCAGATCGCGTTGGCCTTGCGCACGAACTCGGCCTTGCCGAGCTTCTTGTCGTCCTCGCCGCACGCGCTGGCCCCGAGGGCCATGGCGGCGACGGCTATCGATGCGATGACGCGTGTTCTCACTGCGGCTACCTCGCTTGAATCAGCTTGCCGTGGACGTGGATGACGCGCAGGAGTTCGCTCCGATTCGCTTGGCCGCGGCGCTTGCGTCCGCTCCGCCAGAATTGATCTGACCCAGGGTCTGCTGCGCTTTGGCATCGCGGCTCTTGATCTCTTGGACGAGGTCCTCGAGCAGCCGCACGAGCTCGTCCTGCTTGTCGATAAAGGTCTTCCAGTCCTTCTCGACGGAGTCCTCCGGATCGAGCTTCTTGAGCTCCGAGACGGTGTCATCGACGATCGGACGCGTCTGCTCGTAGTACGCGGCGGCTATCCCGGGGTTGCGGGCGCCCGCCGGCCGCGGGACCGCGGCGATCTTCTTGTCGAAGTTCTTGCAGATCGCGTTGGCCTTCTTGGCGAGGTCGGCCTTCGAGAGCTTGTCGTCTCCTCCGCAGGCGACGACGCCCATCGCAAGCATGGAGATCGCGAGCGGCGCGGCGACGGAGAGCCTCATGCGGCGCGCAGTCTACGTGCCCGACAGGCAGGCGGTCGCACGAGGTCACCACGGGAGCCCTCGATGCGTGCTGGCTACGATCGCCCGCGTGGCGTACACGGTGACCATCCGGATCGGCCCGAAGGTGACGCGTGAGCGCAGCGAGACCCTGTCCGAGGCCATCGATGTGCTCGAGCGCCGGCTCACGAGCCTCGGCGATGAGGCAAGGCGCGGTCCGCAGCGCGCGTTCATGCGCGAGTACGACCCGCTCGCGCAGGTCGCCGCGCGGGGCGAGCTCTCCGGCCCGGGGCGCCTGCGGCCGGCCGTACGCGCCGGCGCCGACGTTCGTGGCGACGGCTCGATCGAGACCTACCGCGGCAAGGTGACGCGCGAGCTCATCGCCCAGGAGCGCGACGAATCCCCGTTCGACGCGCTGCGAAGAGTCCTGAGCGGTTAGGCGTCCGAGTGGCCTGGAGTCAGCCCTGCAGCTCCAGCTGTCCCTCGTAGGGCCCGCGCCCGCACAGGCACGCCGCGCCGCAGCGCGCCGCCAACTCGACCGCGTCGGCCAGCGCCATCCCGGCCGCCAGGCCGTACGTGAGTGCGGCCGCGAACGAGTCGCCGCAGCCGTAGGCGTCCGCGGGCGGGCCCGGCAGCGGCGTTGCCGACCACGTTCCCGAGCGCTCACCGGCCAGCCACGGGGGCGGACCATCACCGGCGCCGGCCGATCCGGTCGCCTCCCACGAGCCGCCGGCGGCGCTGCGCGTGCGCACGATCACCCGCGGCTCGGGAT
>JALZJA010000108.1 GCA_030860005.1 Actinomycetota bacterium | reverse complement strand
AGCGGCGTGCGCGCCTCGTCGATGAGGATGTTGTCGACCTCGTCGACGATCCCGAAGGGATGGCCGCGCTGGACCTTCTCCTCGAGCGACGTGGCCATGTTGTCGCGCAGGTAGTCGAAGCCGAACTCGGAGTTCGTGCCGTACGTGACGTCGGCGCCGTAGGCGACGTTCTTGTCCTCGTAGCCCTGCATGTTCTGCAGCACGCCGACCGTCACGCCGAGCGCGTCGTAGATCGGGCTCATCCACTCTGCGTCGCGGCGCGCGAGGTAGTCGTTGACCGTCACGAGGTGCACGCCGGTGCCGGGCAGGGAATTCAGGACGACGGCGAGCGTCGCTGTCAGGGTCTTGCCCTCGCCGGTCTTCATCTCGGCGATCGAGCCGCCGTGCAGGACCATGCCGCCGATGAGCTGCACGTCGAAGTGGCGCATGCCCATCGTGCGCTTGCCGACCTCGCGCACGATCGCGAAGGTCTCCGGAAGCAGGTCGTCGAGGCTCTCGCCCTCGCGCGCCGAGGCGCGCAGATCGTCCATCCGCGCGCGCAGCTCCTCCATCGACTCGAGCTCGAGCTCGGGCTCGTAGCCGTTGATGCGCGCGACGCGCTTCTCGTACTGCTTGAACTGCTTTGACTCGCCCAGCCGGAGGGCGCGTTCGAGGATCGGCATAGAGGGTGAGACTACCAACGCGGCGGGGCTCCCCCGCCGCGTTGGACAAGGGCTTACGTCACCTGCTGAGCCGGTGCGGCGCGCGCCTCGCGGCGCTTGCGGCGCTTGTCTCGGTGGCGCTTGACCTGGCGGCTGAGCTCCTCGGAGCAGACCCGGACGGCATGGCCCATCTCGCGCGAGGCGCCCTCCGCGCGCAGCGTGACGCCCTTGAGATACAGCGTCACCTCCGCGACCTGCGAATCGGCGATCGACGGGTTGCGCTCCTCACGCAGCTCGACCTCCATTCTCGAGAGATCGGAGACCTGGTTGGCGACCTTGCGGAACTTGCGCTCCACGAGCTCGCGCAGCTCGTCGTTGACGTGGACGTTGCGGCCCTTGACCTCGATCTGCATCTCGAAGTCCTCTCTGTCGTCGGACGTGCGGTGCCCTTTCGATGGTACGCGTGGCACAGGTCGTGTCAATCAATGCGGACCTTTGTCCAGGGTGCGCGCCCACGTGACGGCCACGATGCGGCGCGCTCCGGCGGCCCGCAGCGCGGCCGCGCACGCATCGAGCGTGGCGCCGGTCGTGTGGACGTCGTCGATGAGGACGGCGCGCTGCGGAGACGGGCCCCAGGCCGCGAAGCCGAGCCTGTCAACGTCGCGCCGCTGGCTGCGCGTCGCGCCGAGCTGACGGGCCGCGGACGCATCACGGCGCAGTGCGCGCTCGAGCGGCAGGCCGGTGCGGCGCGCGAGCGAGGCGGCGAGCAGCTCGGCCGGATCGAAGCCGCGCGAGCGGCGCCGGCGCGGGTGCGCGGGAACGGCGACGAGCGTGCCACCGCACAGAAGCGCGGGTGGCGCGCACGCGGCGATCTGCGCCGCCATGACGTCCGCCAGCAGGCGAGCACGGGCGAACTTCAGCGCGCGCACCGCATCGCGCGCGACGCCCTCGTAGGCCACCTGAGCCCACGCGCGCTCGAAGGCCGCGTCCGCGGCCGGACAGCGCCGGCAGGGACGCGGCAGCGCGCAGCGCTCGCAGGTTGCCGCGGGCAGCCAGGGCAGCGCGCGCCGGCATGGCGGACACAGCGCGTCGCAGGCCCGCAGGCCGGGTGCGCGGCACGCGGCGCAGCACGGCGGCACGACGAGCGCGACGAGCTGGGCGAGCATCGTCCGATCGTGGCGCGGCGAGTGTCACGCGTGTTGCGCGGACTGCCACAATCGCGCACATCCGAACGCTCGCCGCCGCCCCCGACGCCTCGTGGACGTTCGTACCGGGCGCGCTCGTGCTCGTGGCGGTTGTCACGGTGCTCTACGTCCGCCGCTGGCGCGAGGTGCGGGCCAGCCCCTGGCGGCTTCAGTCCTTCCTCCTCGGGATGGCGCTCGTGCTCGTCGCGCTCGTCTCCCCCGTCGACCGCCTCGCCGAGCAGCTCTTTTTCATGCACATGGTCCAGCACCTGCTGCTGCTCGACCTCGCGCCGATCCTCATCCTGCTGGGCCTCACGCGCAAGCTGCTGCGACCGCTGACGCGACGGCTCATGCGGCTCGAGCGGGCGGCGGGGCCGCTGGCACATCCGGCCGTCGCGATCGCCCTCTACGTCGTCGTCATGTGGATGTGGCACGTGCCGGCGCTCTACGAGGCGGCGCTCGAGCATTCCGTCGTGCACGTGCTCGAGCACCTGACGTTCGCGTTCGCCGGCGGCTTGTACTGGTGGTACCTGCTGTCTCCGATCCGCTCGCGCCGGCGATTGGGCGGCATGGGGCCGGTCGTGTACATGGTCGCGACGAAGGTGCTCGTCGGCCTGCTCGGCATCGGCCTGGCGTTCGCGCCCGACGCGATCTACGACTTCTATGAGCAGCAGCCCGGCTTCTGGGGCCTGTCGCCGGAGACCGACCAGGCGGTCGGCGGCCTCATCATGGCGGTCGAGCAGTCGATCGTGATGGGCATCGCGCTGGCATACCTCTTCGTGCGCGCGCTGGCTGAGAGCGAGCGCGACGAGGAGCGTGCGGAGCGCTACGGCGACGCGCGCTGAGCCCTCCTAGAGTCCGCGCTCATGGCTTCACGCCCCAAGGCGACCCCCGGATCGTCGATACGCTCGCGCGGACGGGGGCGTGGGACCGGGATCGTCGCGCTCTTCTCGGCCACGCTCTTCGTGAGCGCGGGGCTCACATTCCTCGTCCAGCCGATGTTCGCGAAGTTCGTGCTGCCGCTGTTCGGCAGCACGCCGGCCGTCTGGAACACCACGATGCTGTTCTTTCAGACGACGCTCCTTGCCGGCTACCTCTACGCGCACGAGAGCACGCGCCGCCTTGGCGTGCGCCGCCAGACCGCTGTTCATCTCGGGATCCTGCTCGTGCCGTTGCTGGTGCTGCCGATCGGCGTCTCCGACGGCTGGATCCCTCCTGCTGACAGCAACCCGGTGCCGTGGCTGCTCGGCCTGCTGGCGGTCGCGGTCGGGCTGCCCTTCTTCGTGGTCACGACGACCGCGCCGCTCCTGCAGCGGTGGCTCGCCGCCACCGATCATCCAGCGGCCGCCGATCCGTACTTCCTCTACCGCGCGAGCAACCTCGGCAGCGTGCTCGGGCTGCTCGCATACCCGCTGGTCGTGGAGCCGAACATGCGGCTCGCGGAGCAGGGGCGCCTGTGGTCGGTGGGCTACGGGCTGCTCGTCGTGCTGGTGCTCGCGTGCGCGGCGGTGGTATGGCGCTCGCCGCGGGACTTGGACGCCGCTGTGACGGCCCCGGCTGCCGGCGTGCCCCCGGCGCCCCCCGCGGAGAATCCCGAGGCTGCGCCCGCAACCGACTCGGACGCTGATCCCGCGGCGCCCGGCGACCCGGGCTCCCGGCCAACGCTGACCAGGCGCTTGCGCTGGGTCGGGCTCGCCTTCGTCCCGTCGAGCCTGATGCTCGGCGTGACGGTGGCGATGACGACCGACGTCGCGCCGATCCCGCTGCTGTGGTCGCTGCCGCTCTCGCTCTACCTCATCTCGTTCATCCTCGTCTTCGCCCCGGGCTCGCGGTCGGATGGGCTGCAACGAGCGATGGTCTTCGCGCTGCCCGGCGTCGTGTTCCTGATCTCCGTGATCTTGCTGCTGGAGCTCCGCGGCCCGCTGTGGATCATGGTGCCGGTCCACCTGGCCGGCTTCTTCGTCGTGGCGGTGGTCTGCCACGGGGCATTGGCGCGGGACCGCCCGCCGACTCGGTGGCTGACCGAGTTCTACCTTTTGATCTCCCTTGGCGGAGCGCTCGGCGGGGTGTTCAACGCGATCGTGGCGCCGGCGCTGTTCGACTCCCTGGCGGAATACCCGATCGCGCTCGTGCTCGCGGCGCTCTGCCTGCCCTGGCGCCCGCCTCGCATCCCCCCGGGCCCGTACGCGCGCTGGCTCGACTTCGCGCTGCCGCTCGTCCTCGGGACGATGGTTGCGCTGATGGTCTTGCTGATCGAGCAGGCGCAGGCAGACGTGCAGCCATACGCCAAGACGTTCGCCTTCGGCCTGGCGGCGGGGGTCGCCGTCAACTTCATCCGCCGCCCATTGCGCTTCGGCCTATCGGTGGGAGCGATCGTGCTGGCGGTCGCGCTCGCCTCGACCCCGGACGATCAGGAGCTACACCGCGAGCGAAGCTTCTTCGGCGTCTACCGCGTGACCGCAGAGGAGGGCGGCAATCTGCACCGGCTCGTGCACGGCACCACGACGCATGGTTCCCAGGACTTCTCTCCCGGTCGCGAGCGCATGCCGGCCAGCTACTACCACCGCGGCAGTCCGATCGGCCAGCTGCTCAGCTCCATGCCCCCGAGCGTGACGACGCGCGCCGCGATCATCGGCCTCGGTACGGGTTCCATCGGCTGCTACAGCGAGCCGGGCGAGCGATGGACCTTCTACGAGATCGACCCGACCATCGAGCGCATCGCCCGCGACCCGCGCCTGTTCACCTACCTGCGCGTGTGCGCGGGGGACTTCGACGTGGTCCTCGGCGACGCCCGGCTCAGGCTGCCCCGCGCCGCCGATCGTGGCTACGGGTTGATCATGGCCGATGCGTTCAGCTCGGACGCCGTCCCCGTCCACCTGCTCACCCGCGAGGCGCTCGCGCTCTACCGCTCCAAGTTGCGCGAGCACGGCATCGTCGCCTTCAACGTGTCGAACAACTACGTGACCCTGGAGCCGGTCCTCGGGAACCTCGCACACGACGCGAGCATGGCGTGCGTCGCCCAGAAGGACCGCAGGGGCGGGAAGGACGGCGTGCCCGAGACGGACAGCTCGGACTGGGTCGTGATGGCCAGGCACAGGCAGGACCTGGGGGTGGCCGCCACCGATCCCCGCTGGCACGACTGCCGGCGCTCCCCCGGCAGCGCCCCGTGGACCGACGACTACTCCAACCTGCTCGGCGCGCTCGACCTGAACCGCTGACTCGCAGCTCAGATCCCGGCGAGGAAGTCCAGCCCGATGCGGTCGAGAAGCCTCTGCGCCTCGATGTTGAGCTGCTGGAGCTCCCCGGTCCAGATCAGCACGCCCATGACGATGAGGATCGCGCCCCCGCTGGCGACGATGACGCCGTAGTGGCGCTTGACGACGTCGAACAGCGACGTCATGCGCCGGAAGGCGATCGCGGTGAGCAGGAA
>JALZJA010000099.1 GCA_030860005.1 Actinomycetota bacterium | reverse complement strand
GCGCCCGCGCGAGCTTCTCGCGCGGCGCGGTCCAGCTGCTGACCAACGCCGGGCCGCGGGCCGGCCACGTCAAGGTCGAGGAGTGCGAGCCGACCGCGAGCAACCCCTGGCTCGTCCAGGAATACGTCGAGGGCACCGACCTGTGCAGCTACAGCATCGTCCGCGACGGGCGGGTGGCGGCGCACCTGACCTACGAGATCCCCATCCAGATCGACCACGCAGCCGGCGTGCAGTTCGAGACGATCGAGGAACCGGCCACGCTCGAGGCGGCGGCGACGATCGCGCGTGAGACCGGATACCACGGCAACCTCTCGCTGGACTGGAAGCGTGACGACGAAGGCCTGTGCGCGATCGAGTGCAACCCGCGCGTCACCAACGGCGCCAACACGATGCACCCCGAGGTGATGGCCGCCGCGCTGACCGGCGAGCTGACCGGCGTCGAGCCGGTCGTTACCGAGCCCGGGCGGATGGCGCAGGACGATCTGGGAGTCGTCGCCGAGATGCTGACGCGCCAGATGCCCGTCGTCAAAGGAGTCAAGGAGCTGCTCAGGGTGCGCGACATGTACGCGCAGCACGGTGACCTGCTCCCCGAGCTCTACCAGTACTTCCAGTTCGTCCATGACGTGCGCACCGCGCACGAGCACCGCGTCGGCTTCATGGACGCGATGCAGTACGACACGTGCTGGGACGGGGACCCGATCCCCTGAGGCAGACGGCGGCGCGGCGATGACCCTGCTCGTGACAAGTGCGCGGTTCCCTTTCGCGCTCGAGCTGATCCGCAAGCTTGGCGCCGCCGGGGAGCGGATGGTCGCGACGGACTCCTACGACGCTGCGCCGGGCCTCCACTCGCATTTTGCGTGGCGTCACCACGTCACGCCGTCGCCGGCTCACGAGCCCGCAGCGTTCATCGAGTCGATCGCCCGGGTCGTAGCCGAAGAGGACGTCGAGCTGATCGTCCCCAGCTTCGAGGAGGTCTTCTATCTGGCGCACGCGCGCGAGCGACTCGGCGCGCCACTGCTCGCACCCACCTTCGACGCGTTGGCCGAGCTGCACGGCAAGGCGACGTTCGTCGGGCTCTGCCGGCGCCTCGACCTGCCCGCGCCGAAGACGATCGTCGCGGAGGACCGTGCGTCGCTCGGCGATGCCGCGGCCGAGATCGGCGAGTTCCTCGCGCGACCATCCTTTTCGCGCTCGGGAGTGCAGCTCTTCACCAACAGCGGCCCGCGAGCGGGGCGGCTCTCGCTCGACGACTGCGACCCCACGCCCGAGAACCCCTGGCTGGTCCAGGAGTTCGTGAGCGGCTCGGACATGTGCTCCTACAGCGTGTGTCACGAAGGGCGCGTGCTGCTGCACTGTCAGTACCGGATCCCCGTCCAGCTCGATGACGCCAGCGGGGTGCAGTTCCAGGCGGTCGACCCCGCGCCGACGCTCGCCATCGTCGAACGCGTGGCCGCGGGGCTGGAGCTGACCGGGCAGCTCTCGTTCGACTACAAGCAGCTCGACGACGGCCGCCTGCTGATGATCGAGTGCAACCCCCGTGCCACCTCGGGCGTCTCGCTCACTTCCGACGAGGACCTCCGAAGAGCGCTCCGGGGCGAGCCGGGCGAGGTCGACCCGGCGCTCGTGCCCGCAGGCCGCAGGATGCAGGCCGATCTGGGCATCGTCAACGAGGTCTTCGCCCACGGCCTGCCGCCTCTGCGAGGCCTCCACGACCTGCTGCGCATCCGCGATATCTACCTGGACAAGCACGACATCGTCCCCGCGCTGTACGGGCTGGTCGCTCTGCGCCACGATCGGGCGACGATGCGGCTGGTGCACGACACTCACGAGGAGATCGCCGAGTCGGTGACAGACGACGTGGCGTGGGACGGCGCACCGATCCCGACGTGACAACGCCCGGCGGCGATCGGCCGATCCCGCACGGGGCCGGCCCCGGATCGATCGAGGCGGTCGACGTCGCGGTCGTGGGCGCTGGGGTCTCCGGCCTCTACACAGCCTGGAGCCTGCGCGACCGACGGGCGGAGCGTGGCTCGCTGCTCACGAACGACGAGGTTCCCAGCGTCGCTCTGTTCGAGCGCTCGGAGCGGGTGGGCGGGCGGCTCCACTCGGTCGCACCGCCGGGGGCTCCCCACCTGCGCGCAGAGCTCGGCGGGATGCGCTATGTCGAAACGCAGGCGCTCGTAGCCGGGCTGGTCGATCACCTGGGGCTCGAGACCCGCCCGTTCCCCTCCGCCGGCGACGACAACCTCGTCTACCTGCGCGGCAGCCGTCACCGGCTGCGCGAGCTGACGAGCCCAGAGCTCGAGCTTCCCTTCGAGCTGTCCCAGGAGGAGCGTGGGCTCGGCCCGACGATGCTGCTGGCGCGCGCGATCTTGGCCGCCGTCCCCGACGCGCTCG
>JALZJA010000083.1 GCA_030860005.1 Actinomycetota bacterium | reverse complement strand
CCCTCGAGCGCGTCTCAGACGCATACACGAGACACGTCGTGTTCGACCTCAGGGAGCTGAGCTCACTCGACTTTGCCGGCCTCCACACGATTCTCAGGGCAAACGAACGCGCACGCAGCGCTGCGTTTGACCTGGTGGTCGTGCGACCGCGGGGGTTGGCGAACCGCGTGTTCACGCTCACCCGCGCCGGCGAGCAGCTGAACATGGTGGATCGGGCTTCTCCAGCGAACGCCAGCAGCTACTGACTGGCTGCTCGGGACACTGCGTGCCGCGCACGAAAGCCGACAAGCCGGCCGGCGACGAGAGCGGTCAGCCCACTGTCCTCGTTATCGGCGAGGGAGATCTGACTGACGAGACCGTACGCGCGCTGGAGGCGCTGGACGCGCGCGTCACCCGCCTGAGCGAGCCGAGTGAGGGCGACGTCCGGAAGGCGCTCGACGACGGCGTCGACTCGGTCGCCGTCGTCGCGCGGGCGGACCCGATCGTGCTCCGGATGGCTCTGATGGTCCGAGCAGTCTCCGAGGATGTCCCGCTCCTGCTCACGATCTTCGATCCGACGATGGCCGGGGAGGTGGCGCGCGAGTGGTCGGACACGCAGGTGACCTCGCTCGCGGACATCGTCGCGCCGTCGCTCGCCGGCCCCTGCATCAGCGAGCGCTTCACGGCCGTCACGGTCGACGACGGCGATCCAGTCGGACTGATCGAAAGCGACGGCGAGGTGACCGAGGAGCCGATCACCTCGCCCAAGCCCCACCCGGTCCAGGCCGCTGTGCGCGACCTCATCTCCCCCTACGACAAGAGCGCGGCGCTGTTGCTGTTCGGCGCCCTGGGGCTGCTCTCGGCATTCGCCGTCGAAACGGTGACGGCGGTGTTCGTCCTCGACGAGAGCGTCGTCGACGCGACCTACGGGTCGGCCAAGACGCTCGTCACCGTCGATCCCAACCCCAAGATCGCCGAAGGGCCGGACTGGTACAAGATCTTTACCTCGGCAACGATGCTGGTGGCGCTCGTGTTCGCCGCCGGCTTCACGGCGGGCCTCGTGAACCGGGTGATCGATCGGCGCCTCACGGGCGTGCTCGGGCGGCGGGCCGTCCCCCGCCGCGACCACGTGGTCGTCGTCGGGCTCGGTCAGGTGGGATTGCGCCTATGCCTCCTGCTGCGCGCGTGCGGGATCCCCGTGGTCGCCGTCGAGCGCGACGAAGAGGGCGAGAATGTCGGCATCGCCAAGCAGGCCGGCCTGCCGGTGGTGGTGGGCCGAGGAGCCGACCAGTCGCTGCTGCGCCGGCTCTCGCTCCCGCACGCCACCGCGGTCGCCGCGGTCACTGCCGACGACCTCGAGAACATCTCCGTGGCGATGGCGGCCCGTGCGGTGCACAACGGGATGCATGTGGTGCTGCGCGTCGGCGATGGGCAGGTCGCCAACGAGACCCGGTCGCTGCTGGGGCTCGGTCTGGTTCGCGACGTGCATCGGATTGCCGCTGCGTTCCTGGCGACGATGGCTCTGGGGCGCGAAGTCGAGAGCGTCATCTGCCTTGGCGAAGATGCCCACCTGCGCCTCCCGGACGGGCGGCTCGAGCGCGCAGCGCTCACCACGATGGAGGGATGACCGGCCTGGCGCCGCGGACGGTCAGTAGTAGTGGCGCCGGCCCCCGACGGCCCGCCCCATCACGCCGAGAATGGCGAGGATGATGCCGACTATCAGCACGATGATCCCGACACCCCAGAGGACGGCCAGCTTGGGAAAGAGGGCGGCAACGATGAGCAGGACTACGCCGAGACCGATCATGAGTCGCTCAGTCTACCTCCTTTGCAGCCACCGACGACGCACCGAGAGGACCGGTCAGTCGTCGGAGTCGTCGTCGGCCGCCCGCACCACGAGCAGGAGGTCGTCGGCGTCCACGTGGGCTCCGACCGTGGCCACGAGCTCCTCGACCACGCCGTCGATCTCGGCGAACACGGCCGTCTCCATCTTCATCGCCTCGATGGAGGCCAGCCGGTCGCCCCGCGCCACCCGCTGGCCCGCCGACGCCGACAGCGAGACCACCATCCCCCGCATCGGGGCGGTCACGTGGCCGGGGTCATCGGGGTCAGCCTCGCGGCGGGTCGGCGCGGGCGCGAGGCTGCGGTCTCGCACGCTGACCTCACGCGGTTGGCCGTTCAGCTCGAAGAAGGCCGAGCGCAGGCCCTCGGAGTCGGGCTCGCCCACGGCCAGGAAGCGAACGATCAGGACGATGCCGTGCTCGATCTCGAGGGCGAGCTCCTCGTCCTCCCGGAGTCCCCAGAAGAAGACGGGCGTAGGCAACACGCTCACGTCGCCGTACAGACTCACGAAGCCGGC
>JALZJA010000082.1 GCA_030860005.1 Actinomycetota bacterium | reverse complement strand
CCGCCTGCACACGACCCGCGAGGACCTCCTGCTCGCGCTGCTCGACGGCAGGCTCCCGCCGGGCGTCAGCGACGCAGAGCTCGCCGATGCGATGCGCAGCGGCGTCGACCGAGCCCGCGACGAGCGCGCCCTCAGCGCAGTCGAGGCCGCCGGCCTGAAGCTCGCCCTCAGCACGCGCGGCACGGCCGCGATCCTCGGCCTGCTGCTCGACGAGGGATGACGCCTCGCCCGGCATCGGGAGCCGCGGCCTGAGACGACCGGCGCGTTGTGCCTCGGCGGGTCGGGGCGTATGGTTGAGATCCCGACCTCCGAAGGAGCGTGAACATGGAACCCGGACCACGTTTCGACGTATCGCTCATCGTCGTTGCACTGCTCATCCTGGGCCTCATGCTCGGGATCTCGCTGCTCATCGCGTTCGCCTGACGCTCGGCGCCACGCGGGGCAGTCGGAGCGCGCCGTCGTGTCGGCGCGCGCTCCCCGCTGACGGCCGGGGCCGTTGCCTCCCGCTAGATTCCTCCTGGATGGGCAAGCGCAACCGCGGGCTGGGCCGCATCTCCGCCGGGACCACCGACTACCGCGACGAGGACGGCAACGTCCTGACGCTGCGCGGCTCGATGTCGCCGCTCACCCGCCGCAAGTACGCCGCGGTGCTCCACGACCAGGGCAAGACGACCGACGACTCATGGCATCGCGCGGTCGAGTTCCTCTTCGAGCGCCTCGTCGAGCGCTGGACGATCTACGACGTGCCGACGGAGGGCCAGAAGGAACTGCTCCAGCGCTACCGCATCGCCAGCACCGAGGAGCGGCGCTGGATCCGTGACGTCCTGCGCGAGCACCTCGCCGCCACCTTCCCCGAGCTCGAGGCCCCGTGAGGCGCACCGAGGATGACCGATGAGCCCGATCGCTCGGACCGACGTCCCCGAGCGCCTGCTGCTCGGCTCGGGGCCGAGCCTCGTTCCCGAGCGCGTGCTCGCCGCGCTGGCACAGCCGACGATCGGTCACATGGATCCGGCCTTCGGCGCGATCATGGGCGAGACGATCGCCCTGCTGCGCGACGCGTTCGTGACCGAGAACGTCGCGACGCTGCCGATCTCGGGCACCGGCAGCGCCGGGATGGAGGCGCTCGTCGCGAACTTCATCGATCCCGGCGACCGCGTGGTGTGCGCAGTCCAGGGGCTGTTCGGCGAGCGGATGGCCGACGAGCTGCGGCGCGCCGGCGCCGACGTCGTGCGCGTCGAGGCGCAGTGGGGCCGCGCGATCGCGCAGGAGCGCCTCGTCGAGGCGGCCGCACAGGGCCTGGATGCGATGGTCGTCGTGCACGGCGAGACGTCGACCGGCGTCGCGCAGCCGCTCGAGGGACTCGCCACCGCGTGTCACGAGCGCGACGCGCTGTTGCTCGTCGACTGCGTCACGTCGCTCGGCGGCCATCCGCTGCGGCTCGACGAGGCGGGCATCGACGCCGCCTTCTCCGGCACGCAGAAGTGCCTGAACTGCCCGCCCGGCCTGGCCCCGTTCACCGCCAACGAGCGGGCGCTGGCGAAGCTGTACGCCCGCGGGCGCCCCGGCCGCTCGTGGTACTTCGACCTCTCGCTCGTGCTCGCCTACTGGGACCCGGGAACCGTCCGCACCTATCACCACACGGCGCCGGTCAACCTCATCTACGCGCTGCGCGAGGCGCTGCGCATCGCGATCGGCGAGGAGTGGCTGCCGACGACGTGGGAGCGCCACCGCCGCGCCCACCACGCACTGCGCGACGCGCTCGCCGTCTTCGGCTGCCGCCGCCTGGCGCCCGACGGCGAGCAGCTGCATCCGCTGCTCGCGGTCGCGCCGCCCGACGGCATCGACGAAGCCGCGGTGCGCGCGCGGCTGCTGATCGAGCACGGCATCGAGATCTCCGGCGGCCTCGGTCCGCTCGCGGGCCGCGTGTGGCGAATCGGCGTCATGGGCCAGGGGGCGCGGCGCGAGCCGCAGGAGCTGCTCGTCGCCGCCCTCGCCGAGCTGCTCGGAGCCGATCCCGCCGAGCCGCTCGCCGCGCTCGCCGCCGGCTGGCGAGCGTGATCGCACCCGCGCCGTGAGCCTCGACCCCGCCCGCTTCGCCGACCTGCTCGTCGGCTACTGCCTCGACGTGCAGGCCTCGGAGGAGGTGCTGATCCGCTCGACGACGCTCGCGGCGCCGCTGCTGCTCGAGATCCAGCGCGCGGTGCTCGCCCGTGATGCCTGGCCGCTGCTGCGCGTCGAGCTGCCGGGCTCGACGGCGTTCTTCCACGAGCACGCCCGCGACGTCCACCTCGACGGGTTCCCCGAGGTCTCCTTCGCCGAGGCGAAGAAGGCGCACTGCCAGCTCGTGATCCAGGCGCCCGAGAACACGCGGGCGCTCGTCGGCATCGACCCCGATCGCCTCGCGCGCGCCGCCCGTGGGCGCAGACCGCTGCGCGACCAGGCGATGAAGAAGCGCTGGTGCTCGACGCTCTGGCCGACGCAGGCGGGTGCCCAGCAGGCGGGGATGAACCTCGCCGCCTTCGAGGCCTTCGTCGAGCGCGCGCTGTTCCTCGACCAGCCCGACCCGGTGCGCTCGTGGGGCGAGCTGCGCGCCTTCCAGACGCGGCTCATCGAGCGCCTGCGCAGCGCGGAGGAGCTTCACATCCAGGCTCCGGGGACCGATCTGCGCCTCGCGGTCGGCGGGCGCGCCTGGGTCAACTCCGACGGGCGGCGCAACATGCCCAGCGGAGAGGTCTTCACCGGCCCGCACGAGCGCAGCGCGAGCGGCCGGATCCAGTTCGACGTTCCCTCCTCGCCCGCGGGTGTCGAGGTCGCGGGCGTCGAGCTCGAGCTGCGCGACGGCGAGGTCGTCGGAGCGCGCGCCGAGCGCGGTGAAGATTATCTGCGCCGCGCGCTCGCCACGGACGACGGCGCGCGCCGCATCGGCGAGGTCGGCATCGGCACGAACTTCGGCATCCAGCGCCCGATCGGGGCGACCCTCTTCGACGAGAAGATCGGCGGCACGGTGCATCTGGCGCTCGGGCGCTCGTATCCGGAAACGGGCGGCAAGAACGAGTCTGCCCTGCATTGGGATCTGATCTGCGACCTGCGGACCGGCGGCAGGCTGACCGCCGACGGGCACACGATCGTGGAGGACGGCAAGTTCGCGTTGAGGATCGACGGGTAGCGGCCGACAAGGGAGGTGACCTCGCGTCCTCCTCCCTCATGGCCAGCCCCCTCTCCAACCGCTTCCGCCTGTTCGCCGCGCCGCTCGCGGCGCTCGTGCTGATGGGCCTGGCGCCCGCAGCGGCGCAGGCGGCGGTCGCGATCTCCGATGCACGGACCAGCGAGAGCGATCCGGCCGCTGCGGCGACGTTCGTCGTGACGCGCAGGGGCGGGCTCCTCGCTCCCGCGCTCGCCATCGGCTACGCGACCGAGAACGTCGCGGCGGTGACGCCGGCCGACTACGCCGCGACGACCGGCACGCTGCGCTTCGAAGCCCTGCTGCTCGGCGGCACCCAGACGGCGTACATCAAGGTCCCGATCGTCAACGACCAGCTGCCGGAGGACACGGAGCACTTCAAGCTGCGCCTGAGCGGAACGGAGGTGGTCGGCAGCACCGGCCTCGGCCAGATCGTCGACGACGACCCGCGGCCGCCGTCCGGCCGCGAGACCTCGGTGAGGTACGTTCGCCAGCAGCTCATCGCCCGGGCAGGCGACGGCGGCGCCCCGAACGCCGGCGCGGTCGATCCGGTCATGTCGTGGGATGCACGGACCGCGCGTTACGTCGCCTACGTCTCGGCCGCGACGGACATCACGCCGGGGACCGACGGCCACAGCAACATCTTTCTCGTCAGGCGCGGCGGCAACGCCGGCAAGTACGGCACGCCGTGGCAGTACGGCGCCACGATGCTGGTCTCCCGCGGGCTCGGCGGCGCGCCCGCCAACGGCGATTCATGGTCGCCCTCGCTCGACGGCTGGACGAAGGGCGACGACGCGCACCGCGCGACCTGCCTCGCGTTCGTCTCGCGAGCGTCGAACCTCGTCGCCGGCGACACGAACAACCAGGCCGACGTGTTCGTACGCAAGCTGCGCGGCGAGAAGCTGCGACGCATCTCCTCGCCCCCCGGCAGGCCCGCCGAAGAGGTGGCGGTCGCGGGCGACTGCCGAACCGTCTCCATGGTCGCCGGCGGCACGCTGTACTCCAAGCGCGGCGCCAAGCGCCTGCGCAAGATCGTGAGCGGCGGCGCGAGCGCGCCGGACCTGACCTTCAACGGCAAGCAGATCAGCTACTCCCGCAGCGGCGAGGTCTACGCCCGCCGCGTCGGCGGCGGAGCGCGCCGCCTCGCCGCGGGCTCCAACCCGACGTCCGATGGCGGACGGCCCGCGGGCAAGATCCGCAAGGTCGCCTACGAGCGCGGCGGGCAGAGCTTCTGGAAGAAGCTCGGCGGCGGCGAGCGTCGCATCGGGCCGGGGGCCATGCCGGCGATGAGCGCCGGCGGGACGCAGGTCATGTTCGCCAACGGCCCGTTCGTCTACCTGTACGCCGTGAGCAACGACTTCGGCAAGAAGCTGCCGCAGGGCTACTGCCCCCAGGGCCAGGGCGACGTGAACGACCTCTTCACGAGCGCGCGCGGCAACTACATCGTCTTCTCCTGCACGACCGGCAACGCCTACCTGACGTACCTCGGGGACAAGTGATGAGTGACGTCGCCCGCAGGTCAGCGCTTGCGATGACCGGAGGGCGAAACCCCAAGCTCAGCGCTTACGGCACCCACCGCCTGATCGGCCTCGCCGCGACCGCGCTGCTGACGCTGTGCGCCGTCTGCGCATCCGTGGCCCCGGCATCTGCCGCCGGCAGCTTCGGCTGCGAAGCGAGCGCAATACGCGGCACGCTGTTGGGCGGCGTGGCGATCGAGCCGGTCGTCGCCAACCGCGGCCAGGCCGCGTGCAACACCGTCGCGGCCGGGCTCAACGCGCCGCTGGGCGGGCTGCTGACCGCTCAGGTGGGCAGCGCGAACACCTCGCTGAGCGGGCCGTCCGGTCGCGTCGACCAGCAGACCGCGGTCGCGAGCGGGGGCCTGACCGACGTCCGCGTCCTGTCGCTGCCGTCGCTGCCGATCACGCTGCCGACCGAGCAGGCTGAACAGGCCATCGACGCGATGCAGAACCTCTCCGTGCCGCTCACCGGTCCGCTCGCCACACTGCTCGGCCCGACTCTCTCGCTCGACATCCGCGACGCGCTCCACGCGCTGGTGCCGAACGGCCAGCTCCTCCCCACCCGCGAGCTGCTGCGCGTGCAGGGCGCGATGGCATATGCGGGCGCGCGATGCCAGGACGGCGCCCCGGGCCTCCAGGGCGCGTCCAGCGTCACCGGCCTGTGGGTCCTCGGGCAGGACGTGCCGGCCGGCCAGATCGTCGATCAGGCGCTGACGCTCCTCAACGGCGGGAGCATCGATCCGTCGACCATCGACCTGTCGCTGGTGCCGTCGATCCCGGTCGTCTCCGCGTTGCTCAGGCCGGTGCTCAACGGGCTGATCAGAAACGCCCTCGACCTGCTGCCGACCATCTCGATTCCGGCGACGGTCGCGCAGGTCAAGGTCACCCCCGGCGGCCAGCTGAAGAGCGCCGACGCGCTGCGCCAGCACGCTCTGCGCGTCCAGGTCTCGATCCTCGGCCAGAGCCTCGCGGACGTTGTCGTCGGCGAAGCGATCGTGCGCGCCGCCGGCGTCGACTGCGCGCCGCCCGCGCAGCAGCCGCCGGCGCCGCCGGTCGATCCCGAGGAGGCCGCGGTCGCCGACCTCGTGCTCGGCTGCACGACGCGCCGCCTCGTGCTCACCGACGTGCAGAACGGCGGCGGCCGCGTGCGGCTGCTCGGGGTCGCGGATCGCAGCCTCGCCGGCAAGCAGGTCAAGATCCTCTTCCCGTACACGGGGAAGGTCGTCGCGAACCCGACGATCCGGCCCGACGGCGGCTTCAGCGCATCCGCGCCGTTGCCGCCCAAGCGCCTGCGCTCGACGAACAACGCTCGCTACGTGGCTGTCGTCGGCACGGAGCGCTCGCTGAGCCTCAAGCTCCAGCGCCGGATGATCCTCAGCCGCGCGGACAGCGCGAACGGCAAGGTGACGCTCGCCGGGCGCGTCACGCGCCCGCTGAGCAAGCCGCTTCAGACGATCACCGTCTCGCGGCGCGTGTCGTGCAAGCGCCTGGAGGTCGTCAAGCGCGTCAAGCCGTCGGCGGACGGACGCTTCAAGGTCATCGTCGACGCGCCCGAGGGGGAGCTGGCGGCGGTCTACCGCATCACGACGCGCGTGCGCAAGACGACGCGCAACAACAAGACCTACCCGACCTTCACGCTGCCGCGCGCCATCGCGCTGGACTGAGACGGTGGGTCGCCGATCATCCGGCGACCGATCAAGCTCGGCTGAGCGCAGCGCGTCGGCGAGTACGGTGCAGGGGTGACTCGCCGCACGAAGATCGTCGCCACGATCGGCCCGGCGTCCAGTGATCGCGAGACGCTCGTGCGACTCGTCGAGGCGGGCGTCGACGTCGCCCGGCTGAACTTCTCGCACGCGACGGTCGAGCAGCACGCCGAGATGGCCGAGCGCGTGCGCAATGCCGCCGGCCGCGCCGGCCGCCCGGTCGCGATCCTGCAGGACCTGCCGGGGCCAAAGCTGCGCATCGGCGCGCTGGCCGACGACATCGTGGAGCTCAAGCCGGGCGAGGAGGTGACGTTCACCTGTGGCGAGGACGGTCCCGGATCCGCGCGGCGGATGTCGGTCGCCCGGCCCGAGCTCTTCGCCGCGATGGCGCCGGACGACATCATGTACCTCGCCGACGGCGCCGTCCGCCTGCGGGTCTGCGCTGTGCGCGCGGCCGAGCAGGAGATCGATGCGGAGATCGAGGTCGGCGGCGCGGTCGCGTCGCGTCAGGGGCTGAATATCCCCGGTCCGCTCGACGCGCTCGCGGCCGTCCCGGCGGAGGATCTCGAGCTGCTGCGCGCGGGCGAACGGATGGGCGTCGATCTCGTCGCGCTGTCGTTCGTGCGCGGGCCGAACGACATCGCGCTCGTGCGCCGCCACACCCGCCTGCCGCTCGTCGCCAAGATCGAGAAGCCCCAGGCCGTCGCCGCCGCCGAGGACATCATCCATGCTGCCGACTGCATCATGGTCGCGCGCGGTGACCTCGGCATCGAGATGCGCGTCGAACGCGTGCCGATCGTGCAGAAGCAGCTGCTGCGGATCGCCGGCCAGCTCGCCCGCCCGTCGATCACGGCCACGCAGATGCTCGACTCGATGGTCGTCTCCTCGCGGCCGACCCGCGCAGAGGTCGCCGACGTCGCCAACGCGATCCTCGACGGCACGGACGCCGTGATGCTGTCCCAGGAGACGGCGATCGGCGCGCATCCCGTCGAGGCCGTCGAGATGATGGCCTCGATCGCCGAGACGACGGAGACCTCGGCGCCCTACCAGGAGTGGAACGAGCGGCGCGTGCACCGCGACACGCGCGATCCGTCCTACACCATCGCCTACTCCGCGTGCATGGCGGCGCGCGAGCTCGACCTCGACGCGCTCGTCATCCCGACGCTCTCGGGACGCAGCGCGCGGCTCGTCTCCGCCCACCGTCCCACCGTGCCGATCTATGCGCTGTCGCCCGGTCGCGAGACCGTGCGCCGCTGCGGCCTCATGTGGGGCGTCCGCGCGGCGTCGATCCGCCGTCACGGCGTCACCGAGGAGCTCATCCTCGACGCGGGCCGGCGCGTGGTGGAGCTCGGCTGGTGCAAGCCCGGCCAGCGCATCGGCGTCACGGCCGGGCTGCCCAGCGGGCGGCCGGGGTCGACGTCGTTGTTCGTCGTGCAGGAGCTGTCGTAGCGGGCGCCGCCGGCTTTCAGGCGGCGCCGCGCAGCACCGCCGCCGGCGGGTGCTCGGCGTAGAACTCGGCCTCCTGGCGGCCGAGCTCGGTGACCGGCTCATCGCCGTAGATCCACTCGCGCGCGATGCGGTGCCAGTTGCCGCGCGCGCGCAGCTGGCTCATCACGGCGAGCGTCAGCATCTCCAGTCGGCGGCCGAAGAGGTGGTCGGGCGGCAGCGTCTCGTGGCGCATCTTCGCGAAGTGCGTCGAGCGGGGGTCGGACATCTCGATGACGACCTCGGTCGCGATCTCCGGGGTCAGCTGGACCTCCTCGTCGCTGGTGTACCACCACGTGTAGTCGTGGAACTGCTCGAGGATCCCCTCCGGCGTGTAGTACCCCGGTTGGCCGATGAAGCCGCCGCGGTGCAGGTGCTCGATGAGCGCCGCGCCGTCGCCGGCGATGCCCAGGCGCGCGGTCTGCAGTTCGAATTCGGCGACCGCGGCCGGGATGCGCTTGAACAGCCCGAAGTCCAGGAACGCCATGCGGCCGTCATCGAGCAGCATCGAGTTGCCCGGGTGGGGATCGCCCGAGAACTGGTGATGGCGGTACATGCAGCCAAAGTAGAAGCGGAAGATGATCTCGCCGAGGCGGTCTCGCTCCTCCTGGGGAAGCTGCTTGACCTCCTCGAAGCTGCGGCCGTTGACGAACTCCGTCACGACGACCTTCTCATGCGACAGCGACGTGACGACCCCGGGCACGACCATGAACGGGTGGCCGCGGTACAGGCGCGCGAGCGTGCGCTGGTTCTGGGCCTCGAGCTCGTAGTCGAGCTCCTCGTCGATGCGCAGGCGGATCTCGTCGCCCATCGCCTTGGGATCGAGGCCCGGCGCGACGCGCTTCATGAGCCGCAGGATGATCCCGAGGTTGAGCATGTCGGCGCGAACCGCCTGGGCGACGCCCGGATACTGGACCTTCACCGCCACGTCGCGGCCGTCGTGGAGACGCGCCTTGTAGACCTGGCCGATCGAGGCGGCGGCGACCGGGACGGGGTCGAACGTCGAGAAGACATCGTCGATCGACTCTTCGTACTCGCCCTCGATGACCTGCTTCATCTCGCGGAAGCCCACCTTCGGCGCAGCGTCGCGCAGCTCGGCGAGCTTGGCCTGGAACTCCTCGCGGTACTCCTCCGGGACGAGGCCCACGTCGAGGAAAGACATGACCTGCCCGAGCTTCATCGCCGCGCCCTTCATCGTCCCCAGCGCGGAGACGATCTGCTCGGCGGTCTCGACCTGGCGCCTGGCCAGCGCGTTCTGCTTGCCCTCGTCCGAGCGCGCGACGTTCGTCGCCCGCGTTCCGATCTGCTTGGCCGCCTGCGAGGCGGCGAGCCGGCCGACCTTCGACGAGCGGCTCAGGCGCGACGTGGGGATGGTGTCCTTCTTGGCCACCCGCCGTTAACCCCGGTGGACCTGCGAGCCGGGGACGATGTCGTCGCGTCCATCCGCCCAGCGCACCCACGCCTTGTGGCCGCCGTCGTAGTCGTCCCCCCAGACGATGAGCGTCGCGCCCTCGCCCCACACCGTGACCTGCTCGTCGCCTTCGGGGTCCAGGCCGCGCCAGACACGGATGAACGCGTTGTGCTCCCACTCCTCGCCGATCGTCGTCGGATCGGTGTGCCCGGGATGGACCTCGGTCTCATGATCCAGGCCCATCAGGGTGTCCATGATCGAGGACTTGATGTCCGCGTAGCCCGTGCTGGCGGGAGCCCGCACGCCGCCGATCGAGCGCTTGAAGAGCGTGTCGCCGGTGAAGACATGGCCGGCGACGGTGAAGTTGAGCATTCCCGCCGTGTGGCCTGGTGTGTGGACCGCGTCGACCTCGAGCCCGCCGATCTGGAGCGGCTCGAACGGCTCGGCCTCGACCGGCTCGTCCGGGTGCGCCAGCACGACGATGTCCGGATAGCGCTGCTTGACGTCGTCCAGCGCCAGGACGTGGTCGTGGTGGTGGTGGGTCAACAGCACGTGCGTGATGTCGATCGAGTCGCGCTCGGCGGCATCGAACAGCGGCTCCATCGGACCGCCGGCGTCGATGAGGAATCCCGGGCCGCCCGGCCCGGCGGCGACGAGGTAGGTGTTCGTCAGAAACCCGTCGGACATCGAGCGTTCGATCAACATGTCGTTCAGGGTACTGAGGCACGCAGGAGCCGCCCTCGACCCCCGCGCGCGGACGTTGTGCCCGTCCGTAAAGGGGGATATGGTCGGCAAACCTTCTTTCTGGCCTACGGGGAACAAGAGGCCGTTCTGAACATCGAAGATCCACGCTATGCCAAAGCGCTCAGGCACCCTCTGCGCGCCCGCATCCTGGCCGCGCTCCTCGAGCGCGAGGCGACACCGACCGAGCTCGCAGGGTTGCTCGACGCAAGCGTCGGAACGGTCGCGTACCACGTGCGGACGCTGAATGCCCTGGGCCTCATCGAGCTCACGGGCGAGACGCGCGTGCGCGGCGCCGTGGCGCACCACTACCGCGCGGTGGCGGACCCCAAGGACGAGTCGGCGAACGGAGGGTCCGCCCTCGACGGCCCTCCCGGGGCGACGCTGTCCGCGCTGGACCCCGAGATCTGTCGGGCGATCGGCAGCTTCGAGGACGACGAGGCACTCGCCACGCGCGTCTCTGTGTGCCTCGACACGGCCGGCTGGCACCAGCTCGCGGATGCCTGCGGCCAGTTGCTCAAGCAGGCCGACCGGATCGCCCGGTCCTCGGCCGAGCGTCTCGCGCAAGACCCGCAGGAGAGCGCTCGCGCCGCCGGCGTGGTCTTGTTCATGTTCGAGGCCCGGCAGGAGAAGGGCGACACCGTCTCCTAGACTCCGGGCCAATGCCAGAGCTGCTGCATACCTGTTACCGCATCGGCGACATCGGCCGCTCCGTCGCCTTCTACGAGGCGCTCGGCTTCGAGGAGATGCGCCGGATGGACATCCGCGACGAGGCGATCAACGTCTTCATGGGCTTTCCCGACGACGGCCCGCGTCTCGAGCTGACCTACAACCACGGCGTCTCCGAGTACGAGCTCGGAACGGGCTACAACCACATCGCGATCAGCGTCCCCGACATGGACGCCGCACTCGCCGAGCTCGCCGAGCAGGGCATCGAGCCCGAGAAGCCCCCGTACAGCGTCCGCGAGGGCGGCTCGCTGCTGTGCTTCGTGCGCGATCCCGACGGGTATCGGATCGAGCTGATCGAGAAGGGGTAGCTCACGCGGCCAGCGGCGCCGAGAGCAGCGCGAGCACCGTCCGGGCGACCTTCTCGGGTTCGCTCACGATCTGTCGGTACGTGAAGCGCACGACGCGGTAGCCCGCGACGGTCAGCGCCGCGTCGCGCGCGCGGTCGCGCTCGAAGGCCATCGGGGTGCCGTGGGTCTGGCGGCCGTCGGTCTCGATGATGAGCTTGTGGTCCATCCAGAGGAAGTCGACGGTCAAACCTTCGACGCCCTGGTTGATCTCCGGCCGTGGTAGCGAGTGCGTGTCGCAGAGATCGATGAAGTAGCCCTCGAGCTCGCTGCGCGTGAGCTGCGGCTCGTCGTGGAGGTCCGCGACGATCACCGAGAGCGTGTGAGAGCCCTTGCGAGTCGGATAGCGGGCGAGGGTCGCGTTGACCGCATCGAGATCGAAAAGGCGCAGCATCAGCGACCGTTCGACGACCCGTGCGAGCGGACCAGGTGCGAGTACGCCGGCGATATCCAGCAGCGTGCGCGCAACGGTCGTCACCGAGATGCCCTCATGGGTCCTGACCTCATCGTCAGCGAGGCTCCGGGAGCGGTGCAGGACAACTCCCGAGCGCCTTGAACGGCCGCCGTCGCTGGGAACCGTGACGTGGATCTTCGATGCGTTCGAGCCGCGCAGATCCCACAGCGCCGCGGCATCCAGGTGGCTGAGTGCCGCACCGTTGCCACAGGCCAGGACCGCCGCATGCCAGCGTCCCCTGGCCGAGAGCCGCCGGTGCCCGACCGCGTAGACGCCGCGATGCACAGGGTGCAGCCAGCCTCTGCGTATCCGGCTGTCGATGGCCCCGCGTCCGAGGCCCAGTGCCACGAGTTGCGGGCGCGCGAT
>JALZJA010000080.1 GCA_030860005.1 Actinomycetota bacterium | reverse complement strand
GCCTGGGCCGCGGCGCTCGACGAGGCCGAGACCGTCGCCGCCCTGCTCGTGGAGTTCCGCGACCACGTGGGCTCTGACTGGCCGTCGGAGAACGCGTTCCTTGCCTCCGTGGAGCGCCTGCTCGAAGACCGCGACACCGAGTTCCTGCTCGCGACTCCCGACGACGACTCGCCGCCGGCCGGCGTCCTCCAGCTGCGCTTTCGCTTCAGCATCTGGAAGGCCGCGCCCGACGCCTGGCTCGAGGATCTCTTCGTTCGCGAGACCGCGCGCCGGGCCGGCGTCGGCGACGCGCTCGTGACGCTCGCCATGAAATGCGCGTCCGAGCGCGGATGCAAGCGGATCGAGCTGGACAGCAACGAGGGCAACGCGGCCGCGCTGGCGCTCTACGAGCGCCATGGTTTCAGCGCGCGCTCGAAGAGCGCCGGCGAGGGGCGCGACCTGTTCCTGGGGCGCTCGCTGTGAAGGATGAGGTTGGCCAGACGTGGCCAGCGTCCCCAGACGGCACTTCTGCCCCGCGGCGAGGGTGTGGTGGAGAACGGGAATATGAGGCCGGTTTTCAACCACACCCCTGCAGACCCCGCTACTAGGGCAACCGCCCGTTCCACCGCAGCGATCCGAGCACGGCGCCGCCCAGCAGCAGAAGCGCTCCGCCCGCGAACAGCGACGTGATCTCCTGCTTGCCGGGCTTCGTACCGATCTGCGACCCGAGCCGCCCGTAGACCGCATCGAGCTCGTCTGCGTCCTCGGCCCGGAACGCCAGACCGCCCGAGGTCTCGGCGATGCGCTCGAGCGCCTCCGGGTCGGGCGGGACCGACATGAGCCGGGTACCGCCCGCCGGCGACGGCCGCTCGATCGTGCCGCCGGGCGTTCCGAGCGCGACGGTGTAGATCGGCACGCGCAGGCGACGCGCCTCGGTGGCGGCGGCATCGGCCGCGCTGCCGTCGGTCGCCGTGCCGTCGGAGAGCAGCACGATCGCCGCGGGCGGCCGCCGCTCGACACCCTGATCGCGGACGTTGAGCGCATCGAGCGCGGCATCGAGCCCAGCCCCCGTCGAGGTCCCGTTGATCGGCGCGAGCGTCTTCAGCGCGCCGGCCACCTGGTCGTGGTCGGTCGTCGGCGTCTGGAGCGTCTGAGCGGTGTCGGAGAACGAGACGAGGCCGATGCGCAGCTCGTCGGGGACCTGGTCGAGAAAGCTTGCGGCCGCGTTACGCGCCGCATCGAGCCGGGTCGGGCTCACGTCTTGTGCGGACATGGAGCGTGAGACGTCGGTGACGAGCACGACCGACGCCCGCTGCACCGCAACCGCGATCGTCCTCTGCGGGCGCGCGAGCGCGAATGCCAGCGCGGCAAGCGCCAAGGCGAAGAGCGCCACCGGCACGTGCCGGCGCCACTGCGGCTCGCGCGGCATGGCCGCCGCGAGGGTCGCGAGCGCCGGGTAGCGCAACGGGTAGCGCCGGCGGCGGCGCTGCGCGGCATGATGGGCGAGCAGTGCCGCGGGAACGGCCAGCAGGCTCAGGAGCGCGAGCGGTGTGACGAAGCTCACTGCAGCGCCCTCCCAAGCGTCCGCAGCCAGTCGCCCTGCGTCGACAGCACGACGTGGTAGGCCCCGCCCCTGCGCAGCTGATCGGCGACGCCGGCGCGCTCTTCGGCGGCGGCCGCCGCGAAACGCTCGCGCAGCCGGCGGCGCGAGGTGTCGACCTCGAGGCGCTGGCCCGTCTCGGGATCGACGAGCGCGAGCCGGCCGGCGGGCTCGAGCCGCTCCTCGCGCGGGTCGCGGATCTCGACGGCCAGGATCCGGTGGCGGGCGCGCAGGGCACGGAGGGGGCGGTGCCAGTCGCTGGGCCCGCGGAAGTCCGAGACGATCACGACGAACCCCGGCTGGCGCGCGAGCTTGCCGACGCGGTGCAGCGCCGCGCCGAGGCCGCGGTCGGGCACGCCGTCGACGGCGACGCCCTCCTCGAGCAGCCGCCGCAGAGCGATGCGTGCATTGGGTCCGCCGCGCGGCGCCAGCACCCGCTGCGGACCGCCGGCGGTGAAGACCGCGAGCCGGCCACCATGCCGGGTGGCGGCGCGGCCGACGACCTCGGCCACGCCCTCCGCGACATCGGACTTCAGCCGATCGGCGGTACCGAAGGCCATCGACGCGGAGAGATCGAGGACAAGCCAGCTGATGAGGATGCGCTCGGGCACCTGCAGGCGCACGTGCGCGACCCCGGTGCGGGCGCTCGCCGCGGGATCGAGCTGGCGCACGTCGTCGCCGAGCTGGTAGGGCCGCAGCTGCGCGAGCTCGGTGCCGCTGCCGACGCCCGGCGCCAACCGGTCACCCGGCAGCGCGCCCGCGCCGCGGCGCACGAGCGACAACGCCAGCGAGTCGACGAGCGCGGCCGGAACCGGTCCCGGGCCCTGGCGGGCGGGAGGAACTCGCAGGCCGTGGTCGCGAACCCGGGCCATCTACGCCGCCGAGCCGTGCTCCGGCTCGTCGATCTCGGTCTGTTGCGTTCCGGTCGAGAGGGTTCCGATCAGCCGGTCGAGGATGGCGTCGGCGCTGATGGCGTCGGCGATCGCGTCGTAGGAGAGCACGAGCCGGTGGCGCAGCACGTCGGGCGCGAGATCGCGCACGTCGTCGACGAGCGCGTGGCGCCGCCCGCGCAGCAGCGCGAGCGCCTGGGCCGCCTGCACCATCCCGATCGCCCCGCGCGGGCTCGCGCCGTACTGGATCAGCTCGGCGAGGTCGGGCAACCCGTAGCGCTCGGGGTGGCGCGTGCCGTCGACGAGCGCGACGGCGTAGGCGACGACCCCGCGGTCGACGAAGATCTCGGCAGCGGCGCGCTGGAAGCGCTCGAGCTCGGGCATCGTGAGGCGCACCTGCACCTCCTCCGGCGGGCGCAGCGAGCGACCCACGACGGACGCCTCCTCGCCGAGCGTCGGGTAGTCGACGAGGACCTTGAACAGGAAGCGGTCGATCTGCGCCTCGGGCAGCGGGTACGTGCCCTCGGACTCGATCGGGTTCTGCGTGGCCAGCACGAGGAACGGGTGCGGCACCGCGTAGCTCTCGACGCCGATCGTCACCTGGCGCTCCTGCATGACCTCGAGCAGCGCCGACTGCACCTTCGCAGGCGCGCGGTTGATCTCGTCGGCGAGCAGGAAGTTGCCGAACACCGGCCCGAGCTCGGTGTCGAAGGTGCCCCTGTCCGGGCGGTAGATGCGCGTCCCGACGAGATCGGCGGGCACGAGGTCGGGCGTGAACTGGATGCGGCGAAACGTGCCGCCCATGACCTGGGCGAGCGTGCGGACCGTCAGCGTCTTGGCGAGGCCCGGCACCCCTTCGAGCAGCACGTGGCCGCCGGCCAGCAGCGCCACGAGCAGCCGCTCGAGCATCGCGTCCTGACCGACGATGACGCGCTTGACCTCGTACAGGACCTCCTCGAGGACCTGGCGCGGCGGGCGACCACCGTCGTCGGCGTCTTCCGGCCGTGGGGCGGGTCGCATGGTGCTCATCGGGTGATTCCTTTCGGGAGGGTCAGGTCAGACAAGGCGGCGAAACCAGTGCAGGGACAGCAGTCCTCCGG
>JALZJA010000067.1 GCA_030860005.1 Actinomycetota bacterium | reverse complement strand
GGCGATGCGTCGATCGTCTGCCCCTACTGTCAAGATGGACTGGCTATGGCACGCGCGACCACATCAGAGCAAGGCACGCAGATCGACCTCACCGCCTGGGCTAAGGAGCTCGACGAGGAGCGCGATCGCCTGGAGAAGGTCAACGAGCGCCGAGCCGCACGCCGCGGCTACCTAGTCTTTGCGACGGACCCCGAGAGCGCCCCCGACGAGCCCGGGTACCGCGAGGTCTTCGCGACCGAGGCGAAGACGCCGGGCGAGGCGACCGCGAAGGTCCGCCCGCTCGCGGAGGGTCGACGCCTTCGGACCTTCCTTGCAACTGGCACGTACAAGGAAGAGCTCGCCGACGCTCGCTGGGTCGCGTAGCAACGCCCCATCGCGCGGCCGCGACAGCTACGAACGCTCGGGTGGACGGCGCTGCAACGCGTCTCGAAGGCGCTGCTCGACACTCGGAAGGCGGTCCCCGAGCAGCTCGTGAAGATCCTCGTTGAGGTCGCGGGCATCGATCCCCTTACGACGAACTGCCGCGCCAAGCGCGTCGGCGACCTCGCGTTCGACCAGAGGGTAGGTTGCCTCCCAGACCTCGGCGGACGGCCGGCTCGTTATCTGGCGGGCGACGACACGAGCCAGCGGTGGCCAGTCTGCGTTGACGATCACGATGTGGGCTGGCGGGGCGTAGTAGAACGCCGCTACGCTGCGCCTGAGCGGTGCGTCCTCCGATCTGGAGTCGTTCGTCTTGACCCAGTAGATCGTCAGCCGCCACCGCTCCGTCGGTAGCGCTTGAGCTTGTGGCGCATCGACAGCGTTTGGCCGCTGGATGGGACCGTCCGTCTCGAACGTTGGGCCCGTCGCCTGGGACGCGAAGAATGCCGAGATGTCTGGCCCGCGGGTTGGGCGATCCTGCAGCCGTTCCTCGAGGTTCGCGCGGAGTGCCTCGGCAGTGAGTGCCGCGCTGCCCGCGGCGGTGCTCGCCAGCCGGTGCGCTTCGACAATGACGATCTGCACTCCGTGCGGGTCGATCAGGCGCACCGTGCGGTCGAGCTCGCGCGCGAGCATGAACGCGTCCTCCAGCTGCGTGATGTGGCTCGAAACTGCGGCTCGCCCGATTGCGAAGCGCGTCTGCATCTCCGTGGCGAGTTGTGCCGGCGTCGCGCTGCCAGCGATGAGCAGCTCCTCGATGATCGCGCGCTTGACCGGATCGGCCAGCAGGGCGAAGTTCCGGCCTACCGCGTCGTTTGGCAATTTGGCAAGGCCAAACGCTACACCCAGCAATCACGGGGGGTAGGCGCTAGCCAGTCCATACGCTCTACGCACCGGCCTATACTTTCGCCACGATGAAGCAAGGCTCGGCTGAACCGTGGAGGCCCTTTGCAGCCGTCGTGACCGAGCGCAAGGCGAAGCTGGGGATCAGCTTCCGCGAGCTCGAGCGGAAGACTAAGGACCTCGATGGCGGGAAAGGTCTTTCCGCCGCCTATCTGGTCCAGCTCTTCAACGGCAACGAGGATCCCGTTCCCCGGGCGATCCGCCTGATCGCGGGCGCCCTTGAGCTCGCACCGGACGACTTCATCGAGTACCGGCTACATCTGATTCGCGACGGGCTCGACGAGCGCGTCGACTTCGAGCGCGCGGTGCAGAACCTCAAGCTGGTCGAGTCGCTGGGCCCCGACGTGCCGGCGCGGCTGAGTGCGGGCTCGACGAGCGCGCCGCGCGGTCGTCGTCGCTACGCGGCGGCTTCCTAGACCTCCGCGCTCACGGTCCGGCACACGACCCTTGTTCTCGGGTGTGTGATGGTTTATAAACGCCACGCGTCGGGACCGCGCCCGGCGCTGCGCCATGACCACAAGCACGATCCACGGAACCCGGACCCAGAGCGGCGATCCCCGAGGCGACCCCTGGCTTACGCCTGATCACTTCGGCCAAGCCGCGCACGAGGTCATCGCCGATCTCGCGGCGCTCGCCGACCATCGCCGGCGAAGCCAGATCGTGTCCCTCGTCTCGGAAGCACTCGAGCGTCGGTCGACAGCGAGCCCGGCGTTGCGGCGCCGGCTGACGGCGCTGGCGACGATCTACGCCGATGGCTTCGCGCCGCCGCAGCCCGCCCGCCTGCTGGGCGCCGAGGTTGAGTTCTTCGGCGTGCGTTTCGACCTCGTCTGGAACACGGGCACACATCTGTGGGCCGACGAGATCAAGAGCGCCGGCAGTCGACTGACCCCGCAGATCGCTCATCAGTGCCAGCGCCAGCTGCACGCGGGCCAGGCGAGATGGGGTGCCGCATTCATGGGTGTGCGCGCGGTCTGGCTGCAGACCCCTGGCCGTGCACTACTGATCTCGAATACCGGAAGGAGTCGCCGTGAAGCTGACGCCTCAGCAGCGACGACAGCTGATTGACAACGTGGCGGCGCGTCGCTCGGCCGGCGCGAGCAGCCACCGGATGATCTGCGAGGTCGCAGCTGACGCTGGCGTGACACCCGACTACGTGTACCGCCTGGCCCGCGTCGGCGTTGTCGACCGAACGCGCCGACCCTGGCAGTTGAGCGACGCGGCGATCGACCTCTACTACAGCGAGCGCGCCTGCATCCCAGACATCCATCGCAAGCTCGTCGAGAGCGCCGAGTGCATGCTTGGCCTGCGTCAGCTCCAACGCGCATTCCGAGAGCAGCTGGGAAGCGATGAGCGCGCCTTCGTGCGCTGGGGCGCCGCTCGGCGTCAATCGCAATCGGGAACCGTGCGGTGGGAGGCCCGAGCGCGTAACTCGGTTTGGCAGACCGATCACGTGCAGCTTGGGGTGCCGGTGCTGCTTCCCGGCCACCGCAAGGAAAAGAAGCTCTGGATGACCTACTTCATCGACTGCTTCTCACGCATGGTCATGGGCTGGATGGTCTCCGTTCGGCAGAGCTCCGACGCCGTACTGGAGGCGCTCCGCGACTCGATCCTCTGCGACCCAGACGATGACCGCCCGTACGGAGGCAGGCCCGAGGTCGTGATGTACGACAACGGCTTGACGTTTCTGGCGGAGGTCGTGCAGGAGGCCGCCTCGTACTTGGACTTTCGTACGCAACCGGTCGCACCGTACTCGCCGCATCAGAACGGCAAGGTGGAGCGCTGCCATCAGATCATCAGTCGGCTCGCGCTGAGTGAGATCGCAGCGTGGGATCACGGTCCGCGCAATAAGGCCGGAAGGCTCTATGACTACACGCCGATCAGCGAGGGCGAGCTCATCACTCGAGTCGGCGAGGCCGTTCGGATCTACAACTTCGAGCGGCCGCATAGCGCGATCTCAGGCCAGACGCCCTGGGAGGCGTTCTCTCAGGACTCAGCTCTGCTCAAGCTAGAACCGCCCGAGCGGCTGCGCTTCGCGCTGCGCCACCGCAAGATCCAGAGGGTTTCGAACAGCGGCGTCTACAAGCACCATCGGTGGTACCGCGACGAGGAGATCGACGACAGAGTCGGCGACGAGGTCATCGTGGCATGGCTTCGCAAGGACGAGCGCGCCGTCGACGTCTATCGCCTCAACGGCGAGTTCATCTGCAGCGCCGTTCCTCATGAGTCGCTTGAGCGCGAGGACGTCGTGGCGATCAAGCGCCGCGAACGGGAACGGCGGGCTCTCCAGGACAAGCGACTTCGCAAGACGATCTCGCAGTCGCTGGAGGCGTACGCCCCAGCCAACACGCCGGACGGGCTCAAGGTCACCACGCTTCCCGGTGCGAACTCGGCAAAGCGCGCTGGAGTGGCCGACGGCGAAGAAGAGGCCCTGCTGAACGACCTCGGCCTCACCGCCCAAATCGGATTGCCATGGTCACCACAGAAAGGACGGGCTACATGATCGAGCACTACCTCGGGCTCAAGGATGCACGGGTCGTTCAGACGCCGCACTTCCTTCTCGCCACCGAGAACATGCGTGGCGTCATAGAGCGTCGCGCGATCACAGCTCTCTGGGGCGACTCGGGGCACGGGAAGACGATCGCCGGCGCCGGCGCATATCTACAGCTGTCGGCTGGGGAGCGTTGCTGGCTCAAGCTCACGACGCGCCCCAACCCAAGAGTGCTCACGAACGGCATCCTCCAGAAGCTCACCGGAGTCGAGCACGACGAAACGCGCTGGCACTCGGCCCGAACGCTCGGGCGTGAGCTCGAACGCTGCGCGATCGTCATCTTCATTGACGAGGCTCAGAACCTCTCGACCGAGTGCATCGAGTTTCTCCGCTGGCTGCACGAGGAACACCCCGGCCGCTTCGCGCTGGTCCTCATCGGTGGCGTTCAACTGCATAGCCGCCTGTCTCGCTCGCCGCAGCTCATGCGGCGCGTGTTCCAACCCACGCGATTCGGCACCCTCGACGTCAACCACCTGGACGGCTACCTCCGAACCTTCCACCCGATCTACGAGCAGGCCGACGCGGCGCTCTTGGCTCGCATCAATGCGCAGCACTGCCAAGGCAACTTCGGCTTCTGGGCTCGTTTGACGGCCTCGGCCTACGACGTTTGCCGGGACCGCGGCGTCCTAACGATCGACTCGGAAATCGCAAAGATCGTCGTCGCCCGTCATCGGGGCTGGGCTAACGCCGCTTAATCGTGCCCTTGCACGGCGCACTGCACCTGGCGCTCGAACCCGACCAGCGTGCCGAGCGACTCGGCGAGGTCCACGCTGTTGTTCGGCGCGTCGAGAGGCAGTGCTCACCCCAGGTCGTCGTCGTCAACATCGCGCCCGATATCGGCGGGAGCGTCGTGCGCCTCGCGACGAGCATCCTCGCGCAACTCGGCAAGGACTTCGATCTGCACCACAGTGGCGCGGCCAGCGAGAACTGGGCGCTCGCGGACGTGTGGCTGCGGGCTCACCGGACAGCGAGCCTGGTGATCCTCGGGGCCGAGAGTCTCAACGCGTCGTTGTGGCGCAAGCTGGTCGCCCAAGCAGCCTCTTCTGGGCGCGGGCTCTTGCTTGTGAACGGAGCCGGCCGGCTCGCACTCGAGCATCGCCGACTCCTCAACGCTCGACAGACGACCATCGTGCAGATGGACCGCGAGATGCTCCAGGAATGGGCTGAGGAGCTGTTGAACCGCGAGCTCGCCCGGGCGAGCCACCAGGCAGCCGCGCCCACGACGCAGTTCCCTGCGGTGCCCCGCGACGACGTCCCGTTCTTCATTGAGACCTGCCACGAGTTGCTCTCGGCGGAAGACTTCAAGGCTGTCGACGCCGCGTACATACGGGGCTTTCGAGACGCGCGGGCATGGTTGGCGGGCCTTCGCGAACCACTTTTCGAGGAGCAGGTCGGCGCATTTCTCCTCGGCCTGGTCGGAGACGTGGCCGATATGCACGAGCAGCTCACCCGCATACGCGGCGCGCAAGCCGGCTTCTGGCGAAACGGCTGGCTACTGAAGGTTCGCGTCGACGCCTTGATCGCCGCGCACCGCTCCGCGCCAGCCGCTATGGATCGCCAGCACGAGCTGCGCCTGCTCAACGGGTTCGTAGCTCCCCGCGTGGCAGCCCTCGCGCTGCTCGCCCTTCGGACGCGCCTACCCCCGGCTCGGCTGGCGGTCCTCAATGCCGACCAGCTGACGAACGACTGCTCGACGCTGGATCTCGGCGGCGAAACGATCAGCTTCGAACCCGATGAATCCATCCTGCTGCGGGCGCAGATCCTCGATGCGGAGCGCAATGGCCATCTCGCCAACGGGCCCATGTTCTGCGACCGGCTCGGGCGTCGGATGACCCCGAACCGCCTCCAACAAACGCTACGCCGGGCCGCAGTCGACACCGGGCTACCGCTTACACAGACCTGGTCTCCACCGGTCGACCGTCACCACAGCCACTGGATGCACCGGCGCGGCCTGAGCATCCAGCCACTCAGCGCGAACGCCGGCCGATAGCCGTTGGAGCTCCTGGACAGTCGGCGCGTCCGGGAGCTCAGGCATGTGCGCGGCTTCGCGATCCGCCGCGTGGCCCGACATCTCGGCATCAGCGCCACCGCCGTGGCGCGCCTGGAAGCAGGCGCGAACCACGCGGCCCTACCCCTCCGAGTCGTCGCGGACCTCGCACGTCTTCTCGGCGTGGCGCCCGCCGAACTCTTTTCCCGAGCCACGGATCAGCCGGCCGTCCCGACGGGCGATGCGCAGGCCATCGAAGCGGCGCTGGCCTTGATGCGATCAGCGACGTCCACGACGGACCTCGCGCGTGCGCTCGGATGGGACCTCGCTCGCGTTCGCCAAGCATTGCAGCAACTCGAAGGACGGCTGCAGGAATCGGGCGTCCGTGTTCAAGATCACGGGTGGCAACGCCACGCATTACGGCCGGCGACCGAGCACCTGAGCGACGACCAACAGCGAGCGTTACACCGCATCGGACCACAGCAACGAGGCATGACCGTGAACACCGCGTCGCTGCTCGCGCAGGTCGCGGAGGGCGTGGTCAAGAAGGAATGGCACCGCAGATCCTCGGCCGGCCAGAGGGTCGCCGTGCAGATCTTGCTCAACCAGGGGCTCGTCGAGGTCGACCGCAATGGGACGGTCGTGATCACGCAGACGGTGCGCCGGGGCTTCTTCCCTACCGAGCCTGCGCGACGCCGCTGAGCGCCAGTGGGCCGGCGTACTCGCCGCCCGCCCACTGAACAACTCGTGTCACCGCACTAGAAAACTCGCGTCACAAGCGCTGAACAACTCATGACACTTCACAATCACCCGCAGCCCGTGTTGTTCCCGCAGCTCGAGCACGTGTAGCAGCTGCCGGTGCGCTGCATCATGCCGCCGCACTGCGAGCAGGCGGGCCCGAGGTCCAGGCCGCTCATGCGGACCGGGACGACGGGTGGGGTGTCGGTGAAGGCCTCGGCGGCTGAGCGGGTCGTGCCCGGCTCGGAGCCGGCGACCGTGCCCATCGGGCCGTGGGCGGGCCCGTCCTTGGCGGCCCGGGTCGCGGCCGCCTGGCCGCCGCCGTTGCCGCCTCCGCCGGCTGGGCCGGCAGTGTCCGACGAGACCGTCGACGTGCCGGCGTCCTCGGCCATCTTGCGCGCGCGGACCTCCGGCGTGAGGATCCCCAGCTCCTCCTGCGTGTCGGTATCCAGGAAGCGCGACGCGAGCCAGCGCATGATGTAGTCGGGCATCGACTTGGCGAACGGGATCTCCGGGTTCTGGGTGATCCCCTCCGGCTCGAAGCGCATGTAGCTGAACTTCTGCACGAGCGTCTCGAGCGGGACGCCGTACTGCAGCGCGATGGAGATGGACGTCGCGAAGGCGTTCATCATGCCGCGCAGCGTGGAGCCCTCCTTGCCGATGTCGGTGAGGAAGATCTCGCCGACGGTGCCGTCCTCGTACATGCCGGCCGTGATGTAGCCTTCGTGGCCGGCGATCGAGAACTTGTGCGTGATCGACTGGCGCTCGCGCGGCATGCGGTTGCGCTTCGGGCCGACCGTCGCGAGCGTCTCGTTGCGGGCGACCGCGACCGCGCCGGCGACCAGCTCGTCGACCTGGTCCTGCGAGTACCCGCCGGATGCCGGCTCGCCCTTGCCCTCGTGCGCGTCGGTGCGCAGCGCCTGGGCGGTCTTCGAGCCGTCGCGGTAGATCGCCAGCGCCTTGATGCCGAGGTGCCAGGCCTGCAGGAACGCGTCAGCGATGTCCTCGACGGTGGCCTCCTGGGGCATATTGATCGTCTTGCTCAGTGCGCCGCTGATGAACGGCTGTACCGCGCCCATCATCGTGATGTGGCCCATGTGCGAGATCGCGCGCTCGCCGACGGCCACGTCGAACACCGACAGGTGCTCGGCGAGGAGGCCAGGCGCGCCGACGATCGTCGCCTTGTCATTGACGTAGGCCTCGATCTGCTCGATCTGCTCATCGGTGTATCCGAGCGTCTGAAGCGCCATCGGGATCGTGCGGTTGACGATCGTCATCTGGCCGCCGCCGACGAGCTCCTTGAACTTCACGAGCGAGAAGTCGGGCTCGACGCCGGTCGTGTCGCAATCCATGAGGAACGAGATCGTGTTATGGCTGACGAAGCCGTTGGCGACGTAGGTGACGTTGTCGGGGACGGACAGGTCGAACGTCGGCTGGTCCTCGAGAAGTTCGGTGGCGGCGACCTCGTCGTAGAAGTAGCCCAATAGCTGCTCGAGCTCGATGCTCGGCGTGCGCTCGAGCAGCGTCGACGCGGAGCGGCGCGAGACCGTTCCCGTGCGCGCGAGCGACAGGAGCATCGTCTTGCGCAGGGAGTCGTTGGCGGGCGCCAGCTCGTCGACCAGCTCATGGGCGATCGGGATCTGGTCATGGCGGGCGGCCTGCGGGTGGTCGGCCTCGAGCAGCGCCTCGTTCTTGCAGCTCGACATGAAGCCGATCTGCTCGACGAAGCGCATGCCGGTCGCGGCGTTCAGCAGGCGGATGCGGTGGCATGGTGCGCCCCACTTCGCTCGCGAGCCGTCCATGCCGCGCGTCGTCACGAATCCGATGCTGAGCATCAGGGTCTGTACGTCTCTCGAGAACTCTTCGTTCGTCGTCGACCAATAGGCGCAGCCGTGGTTGGCGTTGCCGTCGGCCTCGAACAGGCCGCGCAGGAATGCGGCGTACACATCGCGATCGTTGGCGTGCAGCACCGCGTCGGGGATGTGTGGCGTCCAGCCCTTGCCCGAGTGCCCCTCGAACGGGCTGATCTTGCTGAAACCGCAGGCGTCCCACCAGATCGTCAGCGGCACCGAGTGCAGGGAAACCTCGGTGTAGCCGTCGCATTGCAGGAGGTGCGCCTCGAGGCCGAACAGCTCGCGGCCCAGCTCGACCAGACGCTCAACCACGTCATCGTCGCCGTGGCTGACGCAGAGGCGGATGCCCTTTGCGTGCAACGAGCCGTCGCCCATGAAGTAGCCGAGGAGCTCCGCGAGCTCGGCGCTCATCGTGCGCGGCACGCGGGTGTGGCGATCCGCGTTCCAGTGCAGGTCGCCGAGCGGCGGCAGCGCGACCTCCTGCGGCCCCCCGATGAGCGAGTTGAGCATCATCGGCACGCGGTCGCCGGCGCCGATCTCCGCCATCCGCTTCCAGACCCAGTTGCCCTCGGCGTCGACGACCTTGATGCGGTGTGTGGGCGTCCCCTGGATCCGGTAACCGCGAGCGGTCTCGACCGCGACGACCTGCTCCATGCCGTTGACGTAGAACTTCGTCGCCGTGCGCGCGCCCTCGTCGGTCGCCACCTGGAGATCGAGGTCCTGCCATTTCGCACCGTCGACGTCGCCGAGCGTCCGCAGGCGCACGAGCCCGCGGCTCGTCGAGACGAGCGAGCCCTCGACAAGGCATCCTGTCGGCGCGAGCACCGTCGCCTGCGCGTTGCGGTAGCCGTGGGCCTCGCCGACCTCGACCGCCTGGTCCCACGCGGCCCGCGCGGCGTCGAGCAGCGGCGTGTCCGAGCACGTCGAGTCCGGAATCGCGCGCGAGGCCGAACGGTGCATGCGCATGACCCGGTTGTGCGCATCGCGGTTCTCCTCGTAGCGCTCATACGGACCGATCG
>JALZJA010000060.1 GCA_030860005.1 Actinomycetota bacterium | reverse complement strand
GCGTAGCCGACCGCGCGCTCGGCGCCGCCGACCGTCGACGCCTGCAGGAAGTGATGGGCGATCTCGGCGAGGTGCGGCTCGAGATCGTCGCCGTAGGCCTCCTCGAGCGCCTCCGCGACGACGAGGTGCAGCCGCGCCCGGCGCGTCGCGCCGAGGCTCTCGAGCAGCGTGTCGCGCACGAGCGCGTGCGCGAAGCCGAAGCGGCCCGGATCGCGCCCGGCGAGCACGACGGCGCTGCGCAGCGGCTGTTCGAGCCACGCGAGCACGGTCCCGGAGGGCTCGTCGAGGACGCGCGCGAGCGTCTGCAGGCGAAACTCGCCGCCGATCACCGCAGCCGCGCTCAGCGCCTGCATGACGAATGGCTCGAGCGGTGCCAGGCGTCTGCGGATCGCGTCGCGCACCCCGTCGGGAAGCGGCAGCGGGCGCTCGGCGGCGCGCGCGTCGTGCAGCCGCCCCTGCGAGGCGAGCAGCTGCACGAGCTCGTCGACGAAGAACGGGTTGCCGGCGCTCGCGCGGTGCACCGCCGTGACGAGGCTCGCCGGGATGCGCTCGCGATCGCCCGCGGTGGGTGGGGAGCCGAGTCCCCGCACGCGGGCCGCGGCCATGCGACCGACGTCGTCGCGGTTCAGGCCCTCGAGCGGCAGCCGCATCGCGACCCGCGCGAGGCCTCCGAGCGGCGCGGCCAGCTCCGGTCGAGCATGCGCCTCCGCGTGGCGATAGGCCGCGATCGCGAGGATCGGCGCGTCGGGCAGCGTCCGCGCGACGAACTCGAGCGCGTACAGCGAGGAGACGTCGGCCCAGTGCAGGTCGTCGAGGACGACGATGAGCGGCCGCCGCCTGGCGAACGCCGCAAGCAGCGTGCCCAGCGCGTCGAACAGGCGAAAGCGCGCCTGATCGGAGTCCTGCTCGGATGGTGGCGGCGGCGAGCCGAGCGCGTCGGCGAACTCGGGCAGCAGCCCGGCGATCCAGGGGGCGCCGTCGCCGAGCGCTCCGCGCAGCGTCGCGATGTCCCCGCGCCGCGCGAGCGACCTGACGATCTGCACCCACGGCCAGTACGCGGGCGCGCCGCCGCCGTCCCAGCACGCGCCCCAGGCGCGGGCGGCACCCTGCGCCGCGGCCCGTTCGGCGCAGGCGCGCGCGAGCGTCGTCTTGCCGATGCCCGGCTCGCCGGTCAGGAGCGCGAGCGCGCCACGACCGCCAAACGCGCGGGACAGCGCGGCGTCGAGCTGTGCGATCTCGCGAGCGCGGCCAACCAGCGTCGAGCCATTCCCCGTGCTCTCCCCATGAGCCATCCCATGGTCATCTTCGCCTATGAACGATCGAACCGTCGACCGATCCGGATCCACGCCGGGCGCGGGACAGGTGGATATCGCGCCGGGGATGCGAGACTGCGCCGTCAACTCCCGGCTGGAACGATCCTCTATGTCCACGAACAGCTTCGATGCCCGCAGCAGGCTCACCGTCGGTGAGCGCTCGGTCGACATCTTCCGCCTCGACGCCCTGCAGTCGCGGTTCGATGTCGCGCGCCTGCCGTTCTCGCTGAAGATCCTGCTCGAGAACCTGCTGCGCACCGAGGGCAACGGCTCGGTGACGGCGACGGACATCGAGGCGCTCGCGAGCTGGGACCCGGCCGCGCAGCCCTCGGAGGAGATCGCGTTCACGCCGGCGCGCGTCGTCATGCAGGACTTCACGGGCGTGCCCGCGGTCGTCGACCTCGCCGCCATGCGCGACGCGATGGCAGACATGGGCGGCGACCCGGCGATGATCAACCCGCTCGTGCCGGCCGAGCTCGTCATCGACCACTCGGTGCAGGTCGACTCGTTCGCGCGGCGCGAGTCGTTCGTCGTCAACGCCGAGCGCGAGTTCGAGCGCAACGAGGAGCGCTACTCGTTCCTGCGCTGGGGTCAGGACGCGTTTGACAACTTCGCGGTGGTCCCGCCCGACACGGGGATCGTGCACCAGGTGAACCTCGAGTACCTCGCGCGGGTCGTGTTCGTGGACGACGGACACCATCCCCACCCCCTTGCGTATCCCGACACGCTCGTCGGCACCGACTCGCATACGACGATGATCAACGGGCTCGGGGTGCTGGGCTGGGGCGTCGGCGGCATCGAGGCCGAGGCGGCGATGCTCGGCCAGCCGCTGTCGATGCTCATCCCGCAGGTGCTCGGCTTCGGGCTGCGCGGCGAGCTGCAGGCGGGCACGACCGCGACCGACCTCGTCCTGACCGTCACCGAGATGCTGCGCGAGCGCGGCGTCGTCGGGAAGTTCGTCGAGTTCCACGGCCGCGGCCTGTCCGGGCTGCCGCTCGCCGACCGGGCCACGATCGGCAACATGAGCCCCGAGTTCGGCTCGACGTGCGCGATCTTCCCGATCGATGACGAGACGCTGCGCTACCTGGAGCTGTCCGGACGGCCGGCAGACCAGATCGAGCTCGTCGAGGCCTACGCGCGCGAGCAGGGGCTGTGGCACGACGAGAACTCGCCGACGCCGGCGTACTCGGACACGATCGAGCTTGATCTGTCGACGGTCGTTCCGTCTCTCGCCGGCCCGCGGCGGCCGCAGGACCGCGTCGCGCTGAGCGAGGCGCGCGGCGCGTTTGCAGTCGCGCTCGGCGACTTCCTGCCCGAGCTGCGGGAGGACGACCGCTCCGGCGGCGACACGATCGAGTTCGACGCGCTCTCGTTTCCGGCATCCGATCCGCCGACGGGCACGCAGCGCGAGCACACCTCGAGCGCGACGCACGAGCGCGATGCGGCCGAGGAGGAGGTGCGCGCCGAGCAGGTCGCGGTGTGGGTCGCCGAGCATCCCGATAGCCGCGTCGACATCACGCTCGGCGACGGGGTGCAGACCGACCTCGACCACGGGCGCGTCGTGATCGCAGCCATCACGTCGTGCACGAACACCTCCAACCCGTCGGTGATGATCGCCGCGGGGCTGGTGGCGCGAAACGCGGTCGCGCGCGGCCTGCAGCGCAAGCCGTGGGTGAAGACGTCGCTGGCGCCGGGCTCGAAGGTCGTGACCGAGTACCTGGAGCGCGCGGGCCTCACGGACGACCTCGAGCAGCTCGGCTTCAACCTCGTCGGCTACGGCTGCACGACGTGCATCGGCAACTCGGGCCCGTTACCACGTGCGATCTCCCAGGCCGTCGCCGAGCATGACCTCGCCGTCGTGTCGGTGCTGTCGGGCAACCGCAACTTCGAGGGACGCATCAACCCCGACGTGAAGATGAACTACCTCGCGTCCCCGCCGCTGGTCGTCGCCTACGCGCTCGCCGGCTCGATGGACGTCGACCTGAACAACGACCCGCTCGGCACGGACGCCGACGGCAACGACGTCTTCCTGCACGACATCTGGCCGTCTCCGCAGGAGGTCCAGCGGGTCATCGACGAGGCCGTCTCGGCGGAGCAGTTCGGCCGCAGCTACGAGGACGTCTTCGCCGGCACGGAGCAGTGGCAGAACCTGCCCACGCCGACCGGCGACACCTTCGCGTGGGACACCGAGAGCACCTATGTCCGCAAGCCCCCGTACTTCGAGGGCATGCCGGCCGAGCCGGCCCCGGTCGAGGACATCACCGGCGCCCGCACCCTGGCGGTGCTGGGCGACTCGGTGACCACCGACCACATCTCGCCGGCCGGCTCCATCAAGCCGGACAGCCCCGCGGGCAAGTACCTGCGCGAGC
>JALZJA010000290.1 GCA_030860005.1 Actinomycetota bacterium | reverse complement strand
CACGATGCCGATCGTGTTCGCCCACACGATCGTCGACGCGCCGAAGTACGGCGCGAGCAGGCGCGCGGCGGCGATCTCGGCACCGAGGATGCTGAAGCCAACGACGAAGACGATGAGCGCGAGCGGGGGCTCGGGGAGGCGGCGCATGCTCATGCGAGCGTATTCGTCCGCCCGCACGCCTAGGGTCAGTCGACCATGAACACCCGGGAGCTCGCAGAGATCGACAAGCGGGTGCTATGGCACCCGTTCACGCAGCAGCGCGGCTGGGGTGCGGAGCAGCCGCTCATCATCGAGCGCGGCCGCGGCTGCACGCTGTATGACACCGACGGCAACGCCTACATCGACGGCGTCTCGTCGTTGTGGTGCAACGTCCACGGTCACGGCCACCCGGCGATCGACGCCGCCGTCCGCGACCAGCTCGGCCGCATCGCGCACACGACGATGCTCGGCCTCGCGCACCCGCCCGCAATCGAGCTCGCCCAACGCCTTGTCGAGCTGGCGCCGGCAGGCCTGACGCGGGTCTTCTACTCCGACAACGGCTCGACCGCCGCCGAGGTCGCGCTGAAGATGGCCTTTCAGTACTGGCGCCATCGCGGCGAGGCCGACCGCACCGGCTTCATCTGCCTGCGCGACGCCTACCACGGCGACACGATCGGCGCGGTCTCGGTCGGCGGCATCGACCTCTTCCACGCCTGCTTCGGTCCGCTGCTGTTCGACGCATGGCAGGCCGAGCCCGGCGACGCCGACGGCCTGGATGCGCTGCTGTGCGAGCACGCCGGGCAGGTCGCGGCCGTCATCGTCGAGCCGCTCGTGCAGGGCGCCGCGGGAATGCGCATGCATCCCGAGGGCTACCTGCACGCCGTGCGTGCGCTGTGCGACGCGCACGACGTGCTGCTCATCTGCGACGAGGTGGCGACCGGCTTCGGTCGCACCGGAACGATGTTCGCGTGCGAGCAGGAGGACGTCGCGCCCGACCTCATGTGTCTCGCCAAGGGACTGACGGGCGGCTACATGCCGCTCGCCGCCACGCTTGCGAGCGAGCGCGTGTACAAGGCCTTCCTCGGCGAGCACGAGGATCTGAAAACGTTCTTTCACGGCCACACGTACACGGGCAACCCGCTCGCCTGCGCCGCCGCGCTGGCGACGCTCGAGATCTTCGAGCGCGAGCACACGCTGGAGGCGCTCGAGACGAAGATCGCGCTGCTCGGCGAGCTGCTCGAAGAGCACGTCGCGCCGCTTCAGTCCGTGCGCGAGGTCCGCCGCCGCGGCTTCATGGTGGGCATCGAGCTCACCGACTTCCCGCTCGCGCTGCGGATGGGCCACCGGGTCACGTGCGCTGCTCGCCGCCGCGGCGCGATCGTGCGCCCGCTCGGCGACGTCGTGATCCTCATGCCGCCGCTCGCGATCTCCGAGGTACAGCTACGCTGCCTCGTCGCGACGACAGCCGCGGCGATCGAGGAGGCGACGGAGCCCGCGATAAGCGCCGCGGCCTAGAACCCCCTGTGCCAACCCCGGGCCCGGGCCCCGAGACGACTGGGAGACAACCGTCCCAGCGATCCTGGACACGCTCAGTCCTCGTACGGCGAGAAGTCCTTCTTGCGCGCTCCGCAGACGGGGCAGAACCAGGAGTCGGGAATCTCCTCGAACGCGGTCCCGGGCGGGATGCCGCCGTCGGGGTCGCCTTCGTCGGGGTCGTAGATGAAGCCGCAGGATTCGCAGATCCAGCGCTTGGTGGCGGTCTCAGTGGTCATGTGCCATCAGGGTAGTGGTCCGCTTCGTGAGCCGTAATGCCAACGGGGGCAAGCGTCGGTTCTACCCCCGCCGCGCGGCGGGCGAACCGCAGCGCCGCTGACCCGCCCTGACGCCCGCCGCTTGCGGGTCGTGGGCATCGGCGAGGTCGCCCGTGTCGTCCTGCCGGGCGCCCGCTACGAGCACGAGTGACCGCCGGAACCCGTGCAAAACCTGCAGCTTTCACGCAGGCTGTTCACGGGATTCTCACGATTCGGCGCCGGCGTCGCCCGGTTTCGCAGAAGACCTGCAAATGTGCCGTTTCCCTGGGGTACCCAGGACATTGCGCGTGCGTGAACCTGCTCACACTAGGGTTGACCGTTGCAGGGCGTTCTGCGTAAGATCGCACCTCGAAGCACTCCTTTTTCTGCAGACCACGAGGTCTGCAAATGAGAGGGCAGGGATGGCATGGCTTTGCGGGGCGAGGGGTGGCCGGTGGGGGCGAACGGCGCGGATGGCGACGGGATCTCCATGCGCGGTGACACGATCGAATGGGCGCGAGCCATCGAGCGTCAACTGCTACGCGACCGGCTCCGGGCAACGATCGTCCCGGGGCTCGAGGAGCTCGTCGATCCGGCCGCCGAGCCGGCTGACCTGATCGCGCTGGCCGACGTCCAGGCACGCCGCCTGCGCGCCGAGCTCGAGAACCAGGCGCACCGCGATTCACACGATGTGCTCAGCATCCACAGCGATGTCGCCATCCTGCGGGCGCGCGAGGCCGAGCGCGAGTGGGTGCGCGGACATCTGCACGACACCGCGCTTCAGATCCTCGAGTTCATCGCCGGCGACGGCTTCGGCACCGGCCTGACGGCCGCGCACATCGCGCGTCTCGCCGGCGGCGCCGCACGCGACCTGCACCGCTTCATCGATCGCGCCGACGAGGTCGCCGCGACGCAGCTGCTGCCCGAGCTCGAGCGGATCACCGCCGAGGCGGGCTGGTTGGACTCGCGCGTGGAGCTCGTCGTTCATGACGTCGACTCGGCGCCCACGGGCGAGCAGGCATCGGCGCTGGCCGGCGCCGTCCGCGAGGCCGTCACGAACGCGCACAAGCACGCAAACGCTTCTCACGTCATCGTCCGCGTGGAGCAGACGCCGGACGGGAATACAGCGGTCACCGTCACGGATGACGGTATCGGTATCGATCCAGATCGCGACGTTGACGGCGACGGTCTGGGAGTCCAAGGCAGCATCGTCGGTCGCATGCATCGCATCGGCGGTCAGGCATCTCTGCAGTGTGCGCCCGGTGGAGGAACCCGGGTCACGCTCGTTACCTCGACGCAGGAGAACTAGATGAAGATCCGAGTTGTCGTCGCTGATGATTTCCCGCTCGTGCGGGAGGGCGTTACACGTGCCCTGAACCATGATCCCGCGCTGGAGGTCGTCGGCCAGGCCACGACCGGACAGGAGGCGATCAAGCTCGCCGAGGAGCTGCGCCCCGACGTCATGATCCTCGACCTGCGGATGCCCGACCTCGGCGGCCTCCAGGTGCTCGACAAGCTGCGCACCTCGCAGCCGCAGATCCGCGTCATCGTCATGACCGCCTCCGAGCAGGCCAGCACGCTGCTCGACGCGATCGCGGCCGGCGCGGCGGGCTACCTGTCAAAGCGCACGACGGGCGAGGAGCTGCGCCAGGCCGTCATCACGGCTCACGGCGGCGGTTCGGTCATCACCCCGGCGCTCGCAAGCCACCTGCTCAAGGAGTTCTCGAGCTCGGCCCGTGGCGAGCAGTCCTACGTTCGCCCGTTGCAGGGACGCGAGCTCGACGTCCTGCGCCTCGTCGTCCAGGGCAAGACGGACAACGAGATCGGCAAGGAGCTGTTCATCTCCCCGCGCACGGTTCAGAACCACCTGACGCGCATCCGCGAGAAGACCGGGCTGCGGCGGCGCTCCGAGCTCACCCGCTGGGCCGTCGAGCACGCCATCGGCTGACGGCGGGGCGGGCGGAGGGCGGATCAGTCGTCAACCCGAACGCGGCCGGTCATGCCGAGCCGCTCATGGTTGGCGATCGGACACTCCCACTTGAACGTGCCGGCCGGCAGCTCGAGCCTGAGCGTCGTGTGCTGGCCGGGCTTGAGCGCACGCGTGCGGACCTCGCCCGACGGAGCGGTGACGGCGAGCGCATGCCCGACGCCGCCGTCGTTCATCGCCTCGAACGTGATGACCCCGGGACCTGTCGCGCGCGCGTTGGAGGGTTCGAGCCGGTAGTCGCTCAGCGACACCACGACGACGCGCTCACCAGGCCCAGGAACCGTGCGCGGCGTCGTGGTCGCGGTCGCGCCGTCGCGGCTCTCGCCGCAGCCGCCGAGCGCAACCGCTGCCACCAACGCGACCGCGAGCGCACGCACGTCAGCGCCCGACGACCGTCGGCAGCGTGACGACGATCCGGGCGCCTCGCGGATCGCGCTGCTCGGCATGGATCGTGCCGCCGTGCAACTCGACGATCCAGCGCGAGATGGCCAGGCCGAGGCCCGCTCCGCTCCCGCCGCCGTCGCGGCGGGCACCGTCGCCGGAGTGGAAGCGCTCGAACACGAGCTCGAGCTCGTCCGCGGCGATGCCGGGACCATCGTCTGAGACCTCGAGCCGCACGCGGCCCGCGTCGCGCGTTGCGCGCATCGCGACCACGCCGGGACGCGGCGAGAAGCGCACGGCGTTCTCGAGCAGGTTCATGACGACCTGCTGGACGCGCTCGGGGTCGCCCGCGACGAGCGGCCGTGAGTCCGCGTCGATCGAGAACGCGACGTCTGGCGGCGCATGCAGCCGCGTCGCGTGCGCCGCGCCCTCGAGCACCTCGCGCAGCTCGAACGGGCGGATGTCGAACGGCTGCTCACCGGCCTCGAGGCGCGACAGATCCAGAAGCTGCGTCACGAGCCGCCCGAGCCGTCGCGTCTGGACGAGCATCGCGTTCAGCGTCGCGGGATCCGGCTCGCTGACGCGCTCGACGGCGTTCTCGAGCAACGCCTGGAGCGCGGCGATCGGCGTGCGCAGCTCGTGCGAGACGTTGGCGACGAAATCCCGCCGCAGCCGGTCGGTCTCGGCCAGCTCCTCGGTCATCCGGTTGAACGCGCGCGCAAGCTCACCGACCTCGTCAGCGGTCGTCACGCGGACCGGGCGACCGCGCTCGCCGCGCGCCATCGCGCCGGCGACCGCCGCCATCTCGCGCAGCGGCGCGGTGGTCCCGTGCGCCAGAAGCTGGGCGCAGCCGAGCGCAAGCGCGATCCCGCCGGCGGCGCCGACAAGCGATGGCAGGCCCGCGCGCACCGCGATGATCGTCGTCGCAGCGGTCACGACGATCGCCACGAGGATCACTAGGCCGAGCTTGAGCTTCAGCGAACGCAGGGATCCGAGCGGCCTCATGGGCCCATGCTAGATCGCCCCCGAGGACGCCCGCCCGGGGTGACCGCCGTCGCAATCGGGACGGCGGACCTGTCCTAACGTGTGGCCCGATGCCGCGTGCCGCGTCCGGGGCAAGGACCGCCTCCCTGCCCCACCGGCTGCCGCCCCCGTCGCTGTTCGTGCTGGGCGCGATCTCGCAGTACGTCGGATCGGCGCTGGCGGTGCTGCTGTTCGCGTCGGTTTCGGCGGCCGGCGTGGCGTGGCTGCGCGTCGTCGCCTCCGCGGGAGTACTCGTCGCGTGGCGGCGCCCGTGGCGGGTGCGCTGGCCCGCGGCGCGGCTGGCGCTCGTCACGGCCTTCGGTCTGACGCTCGCGCTCATGAACCTCTGCTTCTACGAGGCGATCGACCGGCTACCGCTCGGGACAGCGGTCGCGATCGAGTTCTGCGGTCCGATCGCCGTCGCGGCGCTGGGCTCGCGTACGCGGCGCGACCTCGCGGCGCTCGTGCTCGCGGCAGCAGGCGTGCTCGCTCTCACCGACGTGCACATCGCCGGCAGCCCGGAGGGGCTGGCGCTCGCCGCCGGCGCGGGTGTCCTCTGGGCGGGATACGTCGTCCTCGGCCACCGGCTCGCGGCCGACCCGGAGATCTCCGCTCAGGACGGGCTGGCGCTCGGGATGGCGATCGGCGCCGCCGGGCTGGCGCCAGCGCTCGTCCCCAGCGCCGTCCCCGCCTTCGAGAGCCCGCCGCTGCTCGCCGCCTGTCTCGGCGTCGGCATCCTGGCGAGCGTCATCCCCTACGCGCTCGAGCAGATCGCGATGCGGCGCCTGCCGCGGGCGCGCTTCGCGCTGCTGCTCGCGCTGGCGCCGGCGACGGCGGCGATCGTCGGCGCGATCATCCTCGGGCAGGTCCCGGGGCCGCTCGAGGCCGCGGGAATCGCGCTCGTCGTCGCCGCGGCATCGCTGCGCAGCCACACCGCTCCGTGAGGAGCACAACAACTTCGCGCCCCCGGTGCGGTTACAGTGCTCGGGACGTCACATGGAGGCTGGAGCACTTCGAGCACCCGCCGGACTCAACCGGATCACGGTCACGGCGTCCCTGCTGCGGCTGCGTTCAGATGAACAGCTCGTCGCGCTGTTCCGGGCCGGCAACGACGCTGCATTCGGCGTCATCCACGACCGTTACCGCCAGCGGCTCTTCGCCTATGCGCGACAGATGCTGGGCGGCTCGCGCCAGGACGCCGAGGACACGCTGCAGGACGTCTTCCTGCGCGCCTATTCGTCCCTGCGCTCCGACGACCGTCCGCTGTCGTTGCGTGCCTGGCTGTACCGCGTCGCTCACAACCGCTGCATCGACCACCTACGCAAGCCGGTGCCGCCGGCGATCGACCTCTTCGACACCTCGCGCAAGCCGCAGCACGATCCGATCGTGGAGTCCGAGCGCCGCGAGGACCTGCGCCGGCTCATCGCCGACGTGCGCCGGCTGCCCGATCAGCAGCGCTCGGCGCTGCTCATGCGCGAGATCGACGGACTCAGCTACGCCGAGCTCAGCGCTGCGCTCGGCGTGACGTTGCAGGCGGTGAAGTCGCTGCTCGTCCGCGCCCGAATCGGCCTCGTCGAGGCCATCGAGGCACGCGACACGGCCTGTGCCGAGATCCGCCTCGACCTCGCGGCCGCCTTCGATCGCGGCGTACGTGCGAGCGGGCTCGCGCGCAAGCACCTGCGCGACTGCGAGGGCTGCTCGGAGTACCGCGCGCAGCTGCGCGACGTGAGCAAGAGCCTGGGGGCGCTGACACCCGGTGGCCCAG
>JALZJA010000040.1 GCA_030860005.1 Actinomycetota bacterium | reverse complement strand
TGCACGTGCTCGCCATTGGCCGTATCGGCGTGGCGGCGATGGGGCTCGGGCTCGCGCAGGGCGCGTTTGACCAAGCGCTGGCCTATGCCAAGCAGCGGCGCGCCTTCGGCCAGCCGATCTCGAAGTTTCAGGCGATCCAGTGCAAGCTCGCCGACATGGCGACGGAGATCGAGGCGGCACGGCTGCTCGTCTACCGCGCAGCGCTGGACAAGGACGCCGGCCGCGACTTCAACCTCTCCGCCGCCCAGGCGAAGCTCAAGACCGGCCGGCTCGCGGTGCGCTGCGCCGACGAGGCCGTGCAGATCCACGGTGGCTACGGCTACATCGAGGAGTACCCGGTCTGCCGCATGTACCGCGACGCGAAGGTCCTCACGATCGGCGAGGGCACCGACGAGATCCAGCAGATGGTGATCGCTCGCGCCTTGGGGGCGTAAGTGACGTCGCTCGGAGGTCAGCGCTTGCGATGACCGGAGTGCGAAACCCAAGTCTGCCGAAGCGGGTCTCCATCCGTGAGGTCGGACCCCGCGACGGCTTTCAGCACGAGCCTGAGACGATTGCCACCACCGCCAAGGTCGCGCTCATCAACCGCCTCGCGTGCACGGGCGTCAAGCGCATCGAGGTCACGAGCTTCGTGCGCGCGGACGTCGTGCCGCAGCTCGCCGATGCGGCCGATGTGCTGGCCGCGGTCGACGTCCCCGACGGCGTCGCACGCAGCGTCCTGATCCCCAACCGGCGCGGCCTCGATCGCGCGCTGCAGCAGCGCGATCGCTTCGAGGAGGCGAGCGTATTCCTCTCGGCGAGCGAGACGCACAACCAGCGCAACGTCAACCGCTCGGTCGCTGCCTCGCTTGCCGACCTCGAGGGTGTGATCGAGCGCGCAGGCGGCGCCGGTCTGCGCGTCGAAGCAGTCATCTCGACGAGCTTCGGCTGCCCCTACGAGGGCGCCGTGGACCGCGGACGCGTCCTTCAGATCGCGGCGCGACTCGCCGAGGCCGGCGCGCAGGAGGTGGCGTTCGGCGACACGACGGGGATGGCGAACCCGGTGCAGGTCGCACAGCACTTCGAGGCCGCGCGCCCCGCGCTGCCCGACGTCGAGCTGACGGCGCACTTCCACAACACTCGCGGGCAGGGGCTCGCAAACGTGTTCGCCGCGCTGCAGGCGGGCTGCACGTCCTACGAGTCGAGCTTCGGCGAGCTCGGCGGCTGCCCGGTCCCGCCCGGGTCGACGGGCAACATCGCCAGCGAGGACCTCGTATCGATGCTGCACGAGATGGGCATCGAGACCGGGATCGACCTCGACGCGCTCGTCGAGGCCGCGCGCGAGGCGCGCGCCGTGCTCGGCCGTCCGCTTGGCTCGCACACGCTGGTGGCCGGACCGGTGGATTGGAAGCAAGGCTGAGCGGCGATGTTCACGAAGGTCTTGGTTGCCAACCGCGGAGAGATCGCGGTGCGCATCATCCGCACGCTGCGGCGGCTGGGGATCCGCTCGGTCGCCGTCTGCTCGGAGGCCGACGCGGACGCACTGCACGTGCGCCTCGCCGACGCGTCGATCACGATTGGGCCCGCGCCGGCGGTCGAGTCGTACCTTCGTGCGGGGACGATCGTGGAGGCTGCGCTCAGCAGTGCCTCTCAGGCCGTGCACCCCGGCTACGGCTTCCTCGCAGAACGGGCGCAGTTCGCACGCTCCTGCGCCGACGCGGGCCTGACCTTCATCGGTCCTGCGCCCGCGGCGATCGAGCTACTGGGCGACAAGGTCAGCGCAAAGCTGATCGCGGCGCGCGCAGGCGTGCCGGTCGTGCCCGGAATCGAGCGACCGGGCCTGAGCGACCACGAGATCGTTGCGTGGGCGCGCGAGGCTCCGGCGCGGCTTCCGCTGATGGTCAAGGCCGCCGCCGGCGGCGGCGGGCGCGGCATGCGGATCGTGCGCTCCCTCGACGAGCTGCCACGCGCGCTGGCGAGCGCGCGCCGCGAGACGCTCGCGAGTTTCGGCGACGACGCGCTGCTCGCCGAGCGCTACGTCGAGCGCGCGCGCCACATCGAGGTCCAGCTGCTCGCCGACGCGCACGGCTCTGCGGTCCACCTCGGCGAGCGCGAGTGCAGCCTCCAGCGCCGCCACCAGAAGCTCGTCGAGGAGTCGCCGTCGCCCGTCGTCGACGAGAAGCTGCGGGCGCGGATGGGCGCGGCCGCGATTGCCGTCGCACGGGCCGCCGGCTATGTCGGCGCCGGCACGTGCGAGTTCCTCGTTCCCGCCGACGACCCGGGCGTCTTCTATCTCCTCGAGCTGAACGCCCGCCTGCAGGTCGAGCACCCCGTCACCGAGCTCGTGAGCGGGCTCGATCTCGTCGAGGCGCAGCTGCGCATCGCCGCGGGCGAGCCGCTGTGGTTCGGACAGCAGGACGTCGTCCTGGGCGGCCACGCCGTCGAGGCGCGGGTGTGCGCGGAGGACCCGGAGCAGGACTTTCTGCCGCGCACGGGCCGCATCGTGACGTATCGCGAGCCGTCGGGGCTCGGCATTCGCGTCGACAGCGGCGTGGAGCGCGGCAGCGAGGTGACGTCGCACTACGACTCGCTGCTGGCAAAGGTCATCGCCCACGCGCCGACGCGAGCGCAGGCGCTCGAGCGCCTCGACGGCGCGCTCGCGCAGGTCGTGATCCTCGGTCCGGCGACGAACACGTCATTTCTGCGGCGGCTGCTCGTCGATCCCGACGTGCGCACCGGCGCGCTCGACACCGGCCTCGTCGAGCGCCTGGTGCCCACCGCGCCCGATCTCGCTGGCGACGCGGACGCGGCGACGGCCGCGGCGCTGGCGCGCACGCTCGAGCTGCGCGCGCCAGGCAACCAGGACGATCCATGGGAGATCCTGCTCGGCTGGCGGATCGACGGCCCGGCGCCGCTGCGCTGGCGCCTTGAGCCCGAGAGCGGCGGCGACGTCGTCGAGGTGCTCGTCACCGGCGATCCGAATCGGCCCCACCCATCC
>JALZJA010000003.1 GCA_030860005.1 Actinomycetota bacterium | reverse complement strand
TGACAGCCGGACCGCGGCGCCATCGGTTGACTACACGCCCCACGGATACGTCTCGGGCAGCTCACCGCGCTCCCACTCGCTCGAGCGTTCGAGCGGCTCCACCGCGCGCGTCTCGTCGAGATGGATGACGGCATCGAACTGCGTTGCCATACGCGCGTTGAGGTAGTGCGACAGGCGCTCGGTCTCCGGCCGGTAGACGACGCCGATCGCGCGCTCCAGCCCGCGTCCCTCCAGCTCGGCGGCGTCGATGATGAACGCCGGGACTCCCTGCTCGTGCAGGGTCTCTTCCCAGCTTCCGGGTAGCGCGCGGCGCACGTGCTTGCGCTCGGCGTCCGCGCCCCAGCCCGAGGCGGCGGTGACGGTGCCGGTGTACGTCGTGAAGCCGACGATGAACGCATCGTCGCCGTGACGCTCGCGCACGAGTTGGCCGACGTTGAGCTGGCCCGCCTGCCCCATGTCGGTCGCGCGTGCGTCCCCGACGTGCGAGTTGTGCTCCCACACGACCGCCCTCGCCGTACCCGCGCGCCGACGCTCCATGTCCGCCACCAGCGCCTCGAGCGTCTCGACCATGTGGCGGTCGCGCAGGTTCCAGCTCTCGTGGCCGCCGCGAAAGACGGCCCGGTAGTGCTGCTCGGCATCGACGACGAGGCGCGCGTTCTGCTCGGCGTAGAACTGGCGGTCGTCGTCGAGGCAGCCGTTGCTCAGGGCAGCGCCGGCGGCGAGGCTGCGCAGCTCGGCAAGCTGCTCGACGGCCTGGCGCTCGCAGGGCTCTGCCCCGCCGATGCCGGCTTCGTGGGCATAGACCTGCGGATCGCGGCCGAAATGCCCGAAGCACGCGTAGCGCTCCCGGGCACGCTGTGCCGCCGCCGGATCGATCTCCTCGAGGTAGCTCACGACGGCGTCAATCGAGGTGTAGAGGCTGTAGAGGTCCAGGCCGTAGAAGCCGACCTTCGGGGCGCCGGCGGGCAACGCGTCGTTGTGCGCACGCAGCCACGCGACGAACTCGGCCACGTCGGTGTTGCGCCACATCCACACGGGGAAGCGGCAGAAGTCCCCGAGCGCCTCCTCGGCGTTGTCATCGTCGCCGGTGCCGCGAACGAACCGGTTGACGCGGTAGGCGTCGGGCCAGTCGGCCTCGACGGCGACGATGTCGAATCCGTGCTCGACGATCAGCCGCTTCGTGATCTCCGCGCGCGCGACGTAGAAGTCGTGCGTGCCGTGCGACGCTTCCCCGAGCAGCGCGTAGCGCGCGCTGGCCGCGCGCTGCACGAGCCCGTCGTAGTCATCGCCGGCACCCGTGAGCGGCGTCAGGTTCGAGGGCGGCGGGCGCCGCTCGCGCGGCCGGCGGGCGCGCGCGAGCAACTCGCGCACCTCGTCATCGGTCGTCTGTGAGAAGTCCTCGTACCACGCGCCGACGCCGCGCAGCGGCTGCGGCGTGCGCAGGCAGACGACCTCATCGGCGTACTCGCGGAAGCTCGCGCAGACGTCGGGATCACCGACCGGCACGGCCATGACGACGCTCGCGGGCTCGTCCTGACGGACCGCGAGCACGGCGGCCGACATCGTCGCTCCCGTCGCCAGCCCGTCGTCGACGAGGATCACCGTGCGGCCGCTGACGTCGGGCGCTGGACGGTCGCCGCGGTAGGCGCGCTCGCGGCGCTCGAGCTCCTGCAGCTCGCGCGCGGCGATCGCCTCGATCTGCTCGGTCGTGATCTCGAGCGCATCGACGAGCTGGGTGTTCAGCACGCGGATGGCGCCGCTGGCGATCGCGCCGAGCGCGAGCTCCTCGCGACCGGGCACGCCGAGCTTGCGTACGAGGAAGACGTCGAGCGGGCCATCGAGCTCGCGCGCGATCTCGAAGGCGACGGGGACGCCCCCACGCGGGAGCGCGAGCACGACGAGATCCTCGCGGCCGCGATAGCCGCTCAGGCGCTCTGCGAGCAACCGTCCGGCCTCCGCGCGATCCTTGAAGGGCGTGTGCTTCATCGGTCGGGCTGTACCCCGCGGCACCGGCACGCACCCGCTTTCGGCCGAACGCCAGACTGCCCCGCCGCGAGGAAGCCACGAGCGGTCGCTGCGCATGTGACGATCCCTCCATGAGCCGGCGCGATCTCGCGCATGTATTGACCGCACTCTGGAACCTCTCGGACGGCGCGGTGGCCGTCGCGGTCGACGTCGCCGACATCGACGAGGCCATCGGGCGCGGACGCAACGACATGCGAACGCCGCTGAACCTGCACTCGCTCGCCGAGGACGGCCGCGTCGTCGCGCTCGGCGACCGCAGCTGGGCGCTCACGCCGGACGGCGTCGCGTGGATCGTGCAGGACCGCGAGTTCTCCGACCGGTGAGGATGGGGAATTCGGAGCGTTCGAGGGCGCCTGCTACGGTGAAGGGTCAGGGAGTATTGAGCCTGACGCCGCTCGTGGAGCGAATGCCCGCCAGAGCGCGCAGCGCCATCCTGAATCCTCCGAGGTATTTGACGCGACCACGGTCGCAGCACGGAGGACTCATGGCGGCGCAGCCCCGGCCCGAAAGAACCGCGCAGCCCCGGCCCGAACGAACGCACTCCGCTGGGAGCTTTCAGCCAGGCAAGCGAGAGACCGCTGACGAACGCCGCTTGCGGCGGCTGGCGGTGGCGTACACCACGCAGGTCGACCTCAAACGCGAGGCCGCCGAGCGACGCGCGCGCAAGAGCGGGTCTTA
>JALZJA010000574.1 GCA_030860005.1 Actinomycetota bacterium | reverse complement strand
CGACCGCGGCGGCCAGCCGCCGCGTGGTGGCGCGCGCCGCGCGCGGGACGGGCGTGCACGTCGTCTGGCACGTGATGCGCTCCGAGGACGCGGTCCGCGGCTGGGGCGCCCCGCTCGACCTCGTGTTCGTCGACGGCGACCACACGGAGGCGGTCTGCGCGCTGGACTGGGAGCTGTGGCATCCGCACGTCAGCCCGGGCGGGCACATCGTCTTTCACGACGCGCGCTCAGCGCCCGGCTCGCCGCCAGGCCTGCCCGGCCCGACCGCTGTCGTCGACCGCCTCTTCCGCGACGGCGCGACCGCCGGCTGGGAGCTCGCGCACGAGATCGACCGCGCGGTCGCGGTGCGCCGCGTGCGTTGAGCGCCTACGCGGTCGCCGCGTGCTTGCCGCGCCGCTCGATGCGCTGCTGCTCGCGCACGCGCTGCAAGACGCCCTTGCGCCCGAGCGACTCGAGGCCCGAGTACAGCACCCTGATCTCGCTGAAGATCTCCTCGGCGACCGCCATCTGCTGATCGCGGGTGGGCTCCTCGACCTGCTCGTAGCGGATCGGATCGCCGAATTGCACGGTCACCTTGGGAAACTGGCCGCGCTTGAAGTTGCGCACCTTCGCCGAGCCGTGGATCGCGAGCGGGACGATCGGCACGCCCGACTCCAGCGCGAGCCGCCCGATGCCCGCCTTGGGCTGGGCGGCGAGCTTGCCGTCGCGCGAGCGCCCGCCCTCGCAGTACATCGCGACCCCGCCGCCGCGGTCGAGGATCGCGCGCGCGGTGATGAACGCCTCCTCGTCGCGATAGCCGCGGCGGATCGGGAATACCCCGCCGTGCGAGTAGACCCACTGCGCGGGCGGCTGGAAGAGCTGTGACTTCGCCATGAAGCGCACCTTGCGGCGCACGAACGCGCCGAGGAAGAAGTGGTCCATGAACGACCCGTGGTTCGGCGCGAAGATGAGCGGGCCGCTCTGGGGCACCTTCTCGCTGGAGATCGAGCGCGCGCGGAAGAACGTGAACGCCCACAGCATCGTGAGGATGCGGACCGCCTCGTAGGCCGCGTCGGGCTCGCGCGTGCGGGAGCGCTCGTGGAAGACGTCGAAGTGCTCAGCAGGGCGCGGGTCGCGATAGTTGCCCTCGCTCATCGCCGCAATCTGCTCGCTGCGCTTCATCCTCGCCATGCCGCCACAGCTTACCCCTGCGCCCAACCGCGGGCACGCGACACGGCGCGGCGCCACTGCTCGATGAGCGCGGCGCGCTCGTCCTCTCCCATACTCGGCTCGTACCGCGCCCGCTCGCCCTCGCGCTGCGCGACCTCCGCCTGCGTCCAGGCGCCCACGCCGACGCCGGCGAGCAACGCGGCGCCCAGCGCCGTCGTCTCCGCGATCTCGGCGATCGCGATCGGGACGCCGAGCAGGTCGGCCTGAAACTGCATGAGCCAGGCGTTCACGGTCGCGCCCCCGTCGGCACGCAACTCGGCCAGCGTCTCACCCGACGCGTGCTCCATGGCCTGCACGGCGTCGACGGTCTGAAAGGCGATCGCCTCGAGCGTCGCGCGCGCGAGATGCGCCCGCGTGCTCCCGCGGGTGAGACCGACGATCGTGCCGCGCGCGTACGGATCCCAGTGCGGCGAGCCCAGCCCGGTGAGCGCAGGGACGAAGTAGACGCCGTCGTTGCAGTCGAGCGAGGCCGCGAGCGCCTCGGTATCCGATGGCTGCTCGATGACGCCCAGCCCGTCGCGCAACCACTGCACCGCCGCGCCGGTCACGAAGATCGCGGCCTCGAGCGCGTAGACGGTGCGTTCGCCGATCCCCCAGGCAACGGTGCTGAGCAGGCCCGGCGGCGCGGTCGGCGCCTGATCGCCGGAGTTCAGCAGCACGAAGGACCCCGTGCCGTAGGTGTTCTTGCCCAAACCGGGATCGAGGCAGCCCTGGCCGTAGAGCGCCGCCTGCTGGTCGCCGGCGATCCCGGCGACCGGGACACCGTCGTGGCCATCGAGTGCGCCGTCGCGCAGCGCGCCGAACTCGCCGATCGACGGGCGCACCTGCGGCAGCGCCGCGCGCGGGATGTCACCGAAGAGCGTCAGCAGCTCGTCGTCCCAATCGCCGCGCCTGATGTCGTACAAGAGCGTGCGCGAGGCGTTGCTGACCTCGGTGAGATATTCGCCGGTGAGCTTGAAGACGAGCCATGCGTCGATCGTCCCGAACACCGCGCGGCCGTCGTCGCAGCGCTCGCGCAGGCCGTCGACGTTGCCGAGCAGCCACTCGATCTTCGTCGCGCTGAAGTACGGGTCCAGGACGAGCCCGGTGCGCGTGCGCACGAGCGCCTCGTGGCCGGCGTCCCGCAGCGCGTCGCAGCGCGCGGCCGTGCGGCGGTCCTGCCAGACGAGGGCACGGTGCAGCGGCTCGCCGGTCTGCGGGTCCCAGACGCAGACGGTCTCGCGCTGGTT
>JALZJA010000557.1 GCA_030860005.1 Actinomycetota bacterium | reverse complement strand
CGTGACCTCGGCCGCCAGCTGACCGCCCTGCACGAGACGGTCACCGGGCTTCAGCACGACGTCGAGCGCATCACCGACCGCCTGCCCGATCCCTCGCGCGGACCGCTGGAGAAGGCGCGCGACGCGCTCACCGGCAGTGACTCTGACTCGACCGGGTAGCCTCGATTCCGGCTGATGTTGCTGGCGAAGCGAGGAGCGCCTGATGTGGAAGCTCGTCGGTACGGGTCGCGGCGCGGTCGCCTTGGCTGTGACCGCCGCGGCGTGGAGGATCCGCCCGCCAGGCCGCGCAGCGAATAACGGACCGGCGCGGGTCAGGCCGCGTCGGGACGGTCTGCGGGCAGCGAAGCGCGCCGCGATGCGGTTTGTGACCAACCGCCTGGTCAATCCGATCAGCAGACCGCTGCTCGAGCAGGGGCTGTGGCCGCGCACGCAGGCGCTGCTCGAATCGACCGGGCGGACAAGTGGGCTACCGCGGCGGGTGCCTGTCGGCAACGGGCTGCGCGGCGACAGCTTCTGGATCGTCACCGAGCATGGCTACGCCGCCGACTACGTCAAGAACATCGAGAAAGAGCCACGCGTGCGCGTCAAGGTCGGCCGGCATTGGCGAGAGGGGACCGCGCAGATCCTGCCCGACGACGACCCGCTCGCGCGGCTGCGGTGGCTCCGGCGCCCCGTCAACGACGCGTTGTTGCGGCTGGTCGGAACACAGCAGCTTACGATCCGCGTCGATCTGGAACCTGAGCGTTGACGCGCGGGCTCCGGACGACGCCCCGCTTCCAGGCCTTCAACCGCCCCCGTGGGCATCCGCCCGCCGGAGGTAGGCGCGCCGGCCGGGTGAGCTTCTTCGCGCGTCAGATGGCCAGGCTGGGCGGCGATCACCAGCCCTGTCATAGTCGCCGCCACCGTGACCAAGGCGCCCCGCAGCGAGCTGAACCACCCGTTCTTCGCGCGCTTCTACCGCCGCAACCGCCAGACCGCCGACAGGCGCGGCGAGCGGGAGCATCGGCGGCGGGTGCTCGAGGGACTGCACGGACGGGTGGTCGAGCTGGGCGCCGGCGACGGCGCGAACTTCGACCTCTACCCCGCTTCGGTGCAGGTGGTCATCGCCGTCGAGCCCGAGCGTCACCTGCGTGCCCACGCCCGGCGCGCGGCCGCCGCCGTCAGCGTGCCCATCGAGGTCATCTGCGCCTTCGCCGACGAGCTGCCCCTCGAGGACGAGTCGGTCGACGCCGTCGTCGCCTCGCTGGTCCTGTGCACCGTGCCCGACCAGGCGGTAGCGCTGGAGGAGGCGCGCAGGGTGCTTTGTCCTGGCGGCGAGCTGCGCTTCTACGAGCACGTGCACGCCCAGAGCCAGCCGCTGCGCGCGGTGCTCGAGCTCGCCGATCGGACGGTCTGGCCACGGATCGCCGGGGGCTGTCACCCCACCCGCGACACCGAGGCCGCGATCGCAGCCGCCGGCTTTGACATCGAGCACTGCGACCGCTTCACGTTCAGCCCCAGCCTCGTCTCTCCCAAGGTCCCTCACCGGCTGGGCACCGCACGGCGCCCCTGACCCGGTTCGGCGCGAATAGCCGGATGGCGGTCCGTGTATGAATAGCCCCCACCCATGGACGCCATCACCCTCTTCTTCGTCCTGCTCGTCCTCGTGTCCGGGCTCGTCGGCGCCCTGTACGCCGTGGCGCTCGCCCGCCGGCGGGTCCGCCGCGTGGCCGCCGGGGAACAGCCCGCGTGGCCGCGCTACCACGTGCGCTACTACACGTTCGCGCTGCTCTTCATCGCCTTCGACATGGAGATGGCCTACATGTATCCGTGGGCGGCCGTCTTCAAGGGGCTGGGCTGGTTCGCCTTCGCGGAGATCGGCTTCTTCCTGACCGTGCTTGGCCTGGGCATCGTCTACGCCTGGCGCGAGGGCGCCCTCGAGTGGTCCTAGCCGAGCCGGCCCTCATCGTCCCCGACGAACTGGCCTGGACCGTGTGGGGCGCGGACCCCTACGCCGACGGGCTGCGTCCGGTGAGCGATGCCGGCTCGGCCCGCCGCGTGCTGCTTCCCGACCGCCTGCCCGGGCCGCTGGCTGACGCGCTGGTCCGCCTCGCGGCGGATCTTCCGCCCGACCGCCGGGTGGAGGTGCGCGCCGCCCCGGCGCTGGGCGGCATCCGCCTCGAGCGGGCGCTGACAGGGCCGGTGGATGAAGACGACGGCGGCGAGGAGGCCGGCGGCCATGAGCACCATGACCACGGCGACATGATGGCCATCACCGGCTCGCCCGGCTCCGATGGACTGGTCATGGAGCCGATCGAGACGACCGTGGGGCCACTGGCCGGTCCGCTACCCGGTGGCCTGACGGTGGAGGTGCGCTTGGCGGGCGACGTCGTGGGGGAGTGTCGGGTCGACGCCTCGCTGCATGCGCAGGAGACCTCCCCCGACCGGCCGCCCGACGCCCTGGCGCCTGCCGCGTGGAGGGCCGCGATCAACGCAGCCTCCGGCGAGCCGCCGGAATGTCCCTGGGACGCCGTCGCGGCCGTCGAGCTCGAGCGGGCGGTCAGTCACGTGGCCTGGCTGCGCACCCTCGCGCGGTTGCTGGGCTGGGCGACGCTGGTCGACGGGTGCACGGCCGCCCTGGCGGCGCTGGCC
>JALZJA010000553.1 GCA_030860005.1 Actinomycetota bacterium | reverse complement strand
GACGGCAAGCGCGCGCTGACGGTCGGCCCCGACAGGCACGTCGCCGTCGCCGAGCTCTGAGCGCTGCGGGCGGCGCAGCGCAGCTAGCTCCGCTAGGTCGTGAGAAGTTGAACGGACTGGTCAAGTTCTCAGGCCGCGAGAGCGGCCTGTCTGATCCTGTCGTCGAGGGCGTGTTGGTAGTCGCGCCAGCTGCGTGCCAGCGGTGAGCGTCGCGCGATGTCGTCGGGAAGGTGCGGGTCAAGTTCTGCGAGTGAGGGGTTGACGATCCTGGTGTAGGTCTTCGTGAAGAAGACGGCGATCCGGCGGCCCTCATCGGTCAGTTCGTAGCGCTGGCTGTGGGGGATGCGGCGGATCAGGCCTTTGCGGCGTGCGCGGCGCAGGTCATAGGTCGCCTGGCTTGCTGTGTAGCCGTCGATCAGGCCGGCGATCAGCTCGCGCAGGCTGCGGTTGGTCAGCCCGTTGAACAGGTGGCCGTGGTGGCAGAGGCAGGCCAGCAGCGCCATCACTCGGGGGTCGCCGAATCTGAGGCCGGGGGCGGGTAGGCCGTCATGAACGGACGGCAGCACCACGCGCGCGAGGGTCGTGGCGTCGGGCGCGCATTGGCACGCGTCAAGCTGGGCGGTCAAGAGGCGGTGGTTGGTGCGGTGCCCGATCCGCAGCAGCGTCTGCCAGTTCTCCTCGGTCAGGCGCCGGCCAACACCGAAGTCGCGGGTGTCGTTGATCGTCGTCTCGGTCCGCAGCGCGCGGCCCTCCTTGAAGTACTGCTTGACCTTCGAGGAGCGGTAGTGCACCTGGATCGCCGCTTCGACGCCACGGTTCATCACTCGGGTCGCGAAGCGCCCGGGCGTGCGGTTGCTGACGCGGCGATCGAACACGACGGCGACGCGGTCCGGGCGCCCCAGGGTGAGCTGATCGGGCAGCGTGCGCTCAAACCACGCGCGGCCCGCGGCCGGCCTGTCGAAGACATGCGTGTCGGAGATCTCAAGCTGGCGGAACGCGAGCTCGTGGACGTAGCCGCGCGCGCGGTCCTGCGCGTCAAACGGGCTCGGCAGCCGGCCCATCCAGCGCTCGAAGAACATCTGCACATCGTTGGCTGACAGCGTGTCGCAGATCGCCTGCAACGCGGTCGGGTCCTCGCACGCCGCGAAGCCGTTGTCCAGCGCCCGAAAGCCGACGCCTCGTCGCGCGGCCTGGCGCTTGGCCCACTCGTGCCCGTTGAGATACACCCACACGCTGAACGGCGCGTAGGCGACGGTCTTGATGAACCCTGGTCCCCAGTCAGGGTCGAGGATGTAGAAGTAGAAGTGGTTGACGAACACCGTCTGGCGCGAGAACTCAAAGTGCGGATGGCCGTCCGGGCCACCGTCACGCCAGCCCCGCCACGCACTCGTCTTCTCCTGCGCGACACCGATCAGCACAACGCCGAAGCGACCCTCCCGCTCGGCGCGCTGGAAGTGTTCGCGCGCAGCGTCCTCCTTGCAGTCGGCCTTGGCGAAGCGCACGACCGGCAGCTTGTAGTCCAGCGCGAACTGGTCGATCGCGGCGCTATACGCGCGGCCGATCTTGCCCAGCAGCGCCGGCGACGGAATCGCGAAACCGCGGTCCAGCAAGAACCGGATCAGCATCCCCGCCGTCTGCAACTTCGGCACGTAGCCCTGCAAGAACAACCTGTCGACCGATCTCACGCGCAGCGTGACGTGATCGGCCAGTAGGCTTGAGATGGTGGCCACGGGCGCCTCCCGAGACGGTCGCAAGATCGTCAGCCCACCAACGGGCTCAACATCTAGCCGAGGCTAACGTGGCCACCACGCCGACGCAGCCCGCACGGCCGAACTCACCACCCGCGTTGACGCTCGGCGGTATGAGGCTCGCTCGCTATTGCTAGTGGTCCGTCTCGTTGCGAGACGGACTAGAAGTCCAGGGCGTGGATCCGGGTGCGGTAGTTCGTGAAGCCGGTCGTCGTCTCGTCGCCGCGCGAGAACAGGACGCGGTCGGCGCCGACGAGCCCGCGCGGGCGCACCGGGCGGATGCTGTAGTGGTCGCTGTCGTTCGTTAGCTGGCGGCTCGACCAGGTGCGGCCGTTGTCGGGCGTGAACCACAGCTCGACCTGGTTCCACGCGCCGATCGTTCGCGACAGGTAGACGAAGCGCGGATCCTCGTGATCGA
>JALZJA010000552.1 GCA_030860005.1 Actinomycetota bacterium | reverse complement strand
ACACCGGCGGTGAGGACCGTCGCGGCGAGCGCGAGCGTGTAGGCATCGATGACCCACTGCAGTCCGCTGAGCCCCGTGTTCAGGTCCGCGGCGATGCGCGACAGAGCCGTGTTCACGACGGCGATGTCGAGCATCAGCATCGCGGTGGCCGCACAGACGACGGCAAGCGTCCAATGCGTTCTCATGTTCAGCGCCTCCACTGCGCTTCGTCCGATGTCAATGAACGGCAGCGTTCCACCGAGGGCCGACCGCGGCGATGGGGACAGCATGTGTCGGGCGGTGCGGCTAGCCGCACTTCACCGCGCCCGCTCAGGCCGCGCGTCAGACGCCCATCAGCGGGCGAGTGACCGCGAGCAGCGCGGCGAGCAGCGCGAGCGTCCCGAGCACCGCGGGCACGAGTCCGATCGTGCCGAACTCGCGCACGACGCCGGCCTGCCAGACCGCGAGATAGCGGCGGTAGTCGCCGTCGCGGGCGGTGCGGTCCTCGGCGGCATCGATCGAGTTCACGGTCAACCCCGGAAGCTCGGCGTACTGGCGCGCGATCTGCGGCCCGTCGGTGCCCGGCCTGCGATCGATGAGCTGCGCGCCCGGCGGAGCGAGCGTGGCCGAGAACGACAGCGCGAAGCCGGCGGCGAAGAGCGCGGCGGCGACACGCAGGCGTCCGCTGTGGTCGCCGATCCACGGCGCGACGAGCGCGAGCAGGACCGCGACGCCGGGGAGGATGAGTCGCGGCCCCCAGCTCCAGCCGCCCTGCCAGGACCACCACGTCGCCGCAAGGCCGAACACCCCAGCGAAGAGCGCGAGCGCGAACCCGATGGTGGCACGGTCGCGGCGCCAGAGCGTGACGACCGCGAACGGCACGAGCACGATCGCGGGCGCGAAGAGGAAGACCGACTTCTCGGGCGAGAACAGCAGGCCCTCGGCGCCCTCATGCAGCGGCGTGGTGAACCCGGGATCGGCCGGGTCGCGGTAGCCGAACTCGAGCGCGTCGGCGAAGCGCACGAGGTTGTAGGCGACCGTGACCGCCGCCGCGACGGCCAGCGGCGGGAGCGTGCGCAGCAGCGCACGCATCCCACCGCGCGGGTACAGGTACACGAACAAGAGCGGCGCGAAGGCCGCCGACTGGGGCCGCGCGAGCACGGCGAACGCCAGCGCCGCGCCGGCCTGGAGCTCGCGGCCGGCGAGCGCGCGCTCCATCATCACGACGAGGCCGAGCGCGACGAGCGGCTCGGTGAAGAAGTCGCGGCCGTAGGGCAGCAGGAACGTGCCGAGCACGGTCCCGACCGCGACGAGCGCCGCCGCCGCCCGCGGCGCACCGAGCCGCCGACCCAGGAGGAACAGCGCGCCCGCCAGAGCGCCGGCGATGAGCGGCATGAGCGACGTTGCGCCCGCGGCCTCGAGCAGGTCGACGTTGCCGGTGACGGCCCCGATCGGCTGGACGATCACCACCGGCACCACCGACAGCAGCGACAGCAGCACGCCGTACTTGGCGTAGTACGAGCCGTCGTGACCGAGCACGCCGAGCTCCGGCGGCACGGCGACGGTCCCGTCGTGGACGATGCCCTGCGCAACGGCGAGCATCGAAGAGCCGTCGAGGACCGTCACCTGGGCCTGCCCGACGAGCAGCAGGAAGAGAGCCACCGCGCCCGCGAGCCTGACCGCGACCGAGCGGTCGTCGCGCGCCGCAACCATCCGGGCAACCTACCGTCGTCCGCAGGTCGCCGGTTCCGGCGACCGGAGGACGAAACCGATCTAATGCCGAAGATCGGCGTCTCCTTTCTCATCCCCGCCTACAACGAGGCGGCCACGATCCGTGAGGTCCTCCAGCGCATCGACGCGCTCGGGCTCGACGCACAGATCGTCGTCGTCGACGACGGCTCCACCGACGCGACGGCTCAGGTCGTGCGCGAATGGGCCGCCGAGCACCCCGAGGTCGAGCTGTTGCAACAGCCCAACCGCGGCAAGGGCGCCGCGGTACGGGCCGCCATCGCGCGCATAACGAAGGAGATCGCGGTCATCCAGGACGCCGACATGGAGTACGACCCCGCGGATGTCGTCGCGCTCGTCGCCCCCATCGAGCGCGGCGTCGCCGATGTCGTGTACGGCTCGCGGCTCACCGGCGGCGCGCCGCAGCGTGCCTACCTGTTCTGGCATCTCATGGGCAACCGCTTCCTGTCGCTGCTCACCGACGTGCTGTTCAACACGACGCTCAGCGATATGGAGACCGGCTACAAGGCCTTTCGCTCGGACACCCTGCGCTCGCTGCGCCTGACGCAGGACGACTTCGCGATCGAACCGGAGATCACCGGCGAGGTGTGCCGGCGCAATCTGCGCATCTACGAGATGCCTATCGCCTACTACGGGCGCACCTACGCCGAGGGCAAGAACATCACGTGGCGCGACGGCTTCAAGGCGATTGCGGTGCTCGTCCAGGTGCGGCTGCGGCGATGACGGCCAGGAAGGGCGCGCGGCGGCTGCTCGTCGCGGCCGGCTTCATCGTCACGGTGGCCGCGATGTACCTTGCCGTGCGCGGCGTCGAGCTCGACGAGGCGAAGGACGCGCTCGCCGACAGCAACCTGCTGTGGCTCGTGCCGGCGGGCGCGGTGCTCGCGGCGACGCTCGGGCTGCGCGCGCTGCGCTGGTGGTCGCTCTTTGAAGTCGACCGCCGCCCCTCGCTGCCAGCCGTCACGCGCGCGCTGTTCATCGGCTTGTTCTTCAACAACATCCTGCCGGCGCGAGCCGGCGAGGTGGCGCGCGTCATCACGCTGCATCGGCGGACCGGCACGTCGCGGGCCGAGACGCTCGGCACCGTCGTCGTCGAGCGGCTGTTCGACGTCCTCGCGCTGCTGTTCTTGCTGTTCGCCTCCTATCCGCTCCTGCCGCAGATCGACTGGCTGCGCAAGGCCGCGCTGTTCGGCGCCGCCGTCGTCGCGGGCGCGAGCGTCCTCGTCTACGTCATCGTGCGCTACGAGGAACGCGCGATCCACTGGCTGCTGGCACCACTGCGGCGCCTGCCGGTCGCCGGCCTCGCCGAGCGCCTCGAGCTCGCCGCCGTCAACGCCACGCGCGGGCTCGTCGCCCTGCGCGACCCGCGCGTCGCACTCGAGGCGATGGCGCTCACGCTCGCCTCGTGGCTCGTGCTCGCGCTGTCGTGCTGGATCCTGCTCGCCGCCTTCTCGCTCGACCTGCCCCTCGTCGCAGGCCTGCTCGTGCTCGTCACGATCAACCTGTCGATGATCCTGCCGTCGGGTCCGGCCGCGCTGGGCGTGTTCGAGGCCGCAACGATCTTGGCGCTGCAGGCCTTCGACGTGCCGCGCGCCGAGGCGCTGTCCTACGCGCTCGTGCTGCACCTGCTCAACCTCGTGCCGTTTCTCGTGATCGGCGCGGCGCTGCTCGGCCCCGGGGCGCTGCGCCGCGGTGCGCGCAAGGCCTCAACCGAGCTCGACGCCGCGCCCCGCTCCCCGTAGGGGGGTCATGCGTTGCGCTGACGGATGAAACCCTCGCGCACGAGCCGCGTGACGAGCACGAGCCGCCCCGCGTTGTCCAGTGGGCCCGGGAGCCCCCCCGCGGTGAACGGCGCGCTCGCCGCGGCGATGGCCGCGACCGCCTCGTCGGCCTGCGGCGGGAAGCGCACCTCCTTGCCCTCGAAGCGCAGCGCGATGCCGTCCGCGTGTCGTTCGACGTCGGCGATGACCGTCGGGCGCCGCTCCAGCGGCGCGTCGAGCGAGACGTCGCCGAGCGTGCGCAGCTGGGTGAGCTGGTCGTCGAGGATCGCCCGGCGCCCGTCGACGAAGCGCCGTCGCGCTCGACGCGCCACGGCCTCGGGCCGCAGCCGCTCGGCCAGGCGCTCGAGCAGGTCGTCGGGCAGGGCGCCGTCGGGGGCGAGCGTGCGGCGAAACTCGACGTCATCGGCGCAGTCGCTGAGGGCGGCGCGAAGCGCGTCGATGCGCGTCGGCGGGTGCAGGCCGACGGTGATGTGCAACGAGTCGCTGTCGGCGGCCGCCGCCTCGTGCGGCCAGCCGCGCGGCAGGTACAGCGTGTCGCCGGCCTCGAGCGTGATGTCGTGCAGCGGCTCGCCGATCTCGCCGGCGCGGTCGGGCGACCAGCGCTGGTCGGTCAGCGGCAGCTCGGACACCGGCTCGAAGACGCGCCAGCGCTTGCGCCCCGAGACCTGCAGCACGAAGACGTCGTGCGTGTCGTGGTGCACGCCGAATCCCTGCGAGGAGGCCGGCGTGCAATAGGCGTTCGCCTGGGCCGGCCAGCCGAGCTCTGCCTCCAGCCCGCGGCAGTAGACCGCGGCGGGACGCCAGTGCAGATGCAGCGCCTGCAAGACGATCGTCGCGCCGCCCGCGTGCTCCTCGGCGACGCGATCGACGAGCGCCGTGCCGGAGAAGCTCCCCGGCCGCCACGGGATGTCCTTCGTGTATGTGCGCAGCGGAAGTTGCGCGCCGTCCTTGACGAGCCGGAACGCCGGTGTGCGGATCGCGCTCTCGCAGATGAGGCGCTCGACGTCCGCGTCGCGGAGCACGACTCCGAAGCGCCCCGGCTGCGACCGCGCGACGATCAGCGGCCGGCGATCGCTGTAGTCCTCGAGGAACTCCGCCGGCGTGAGCGGGTCGAGCGTCAGGCCGAGCGCGCCGGACGCCCGCGGCGACGCCGGCGCCTCGCCGGTTGCGTCGCTACGAGTCGTCGCCGGTGTCACTCGTGTCCGCCGTGTCACCGGAGTCGTCGCCCGTGTCCGCCGCGTCGCCGGAATCGTCGCCGGTGTCGGTGCTGTCAGCGGCGTCGCCCGTGTCGTCGCCGGTGTCTGTCGTGTCGTCGACGCTTGCAACCGTCGTCGAGTCGAGGCGGTGCGTTTCGACCTCGTCGTCGGTCAACGTGGCGGGCCCGTCGAGTGGATCGCTCATGGAGGCTCCTTGAGTCGTGTTGGGTGCGATTCACCATGTACCCTGACGGCGCCTGTCTCGCGCGTCGGGTTGGTTACGCATCAACTCGCAGCAGAACGGGGCGGGTACACGCGTCCGCGCGTCGCGCGCCATCATGCGTCGATGCCCCTCCGTGCCGTCGCCGTCGCCGGTGTCCTCGTCGTGATGGCGTTCGCGGTGCTCGCGGCAACGATGGATCGCTCACCGGCAGAACCGACGGCGGTGCGCCAGCCGGCCGCGCCCGCGGCGCGCGTCGCGCTCGACCCCAACGCCGCGATCCCCACGGGTCCGCAGGCGCTCGCGCGGCTCATGACCGGCGCGGATGTCGCGCTGCGCCAGTCGATCGCGGTCTGGCGCGCTCATGGCGACCCGGCGAAGGGCGCGCCGCCCGACGCGGTGACGCTCGAGGCGCTGTTTCTCCAGCGCGCGCTGCGACGCCTGTCGCGCCACCCGACGATGGCCGCTCGCACGCGCGAGCACCTGCCGCCACGCCTGGCCCGCACCACGCGAGATGTGGTCGCCGCGCTGCGCGACCTACGGCGCCTGGCGGCGGAGTACAAGCCGCGGCCCGACCGGGTGCGCACCGGGCCGCCGGAGCCAATCGGCGTCCTGCTGCGCCACTACCGGGCCGCCCAGAAGCGCTTCAAGGTCGGCGTGCACGTGCTGGCCGCGGTCAACTTCGTCGAGTCGGCATTCGGTCGCCTGCGCAACAACAGCTCCGCGGGCGCTCAGGGACCGATGCAGTTCATTGCGTCGACGTGGAAGGCGTACGGGATGGGCGCCAACGTCCGCGACCCGCGCGACGCCATCATGGGCGCGGCGAACTACCTGCGCGCGTCGGGCGCGCCGAACTACTCGCGCGCGCTGTATGCCTACAACCCGTCGCGACTGTACGTCCGCGCGGTGCGCCGCTACGCGCGCCTCATCTCGCGCGACCGCGCCGCGCTCTACACGCTCTACAGCTGGCAGGTGTTCGTGGGGCTGCCCGGCGGCGGCGAGCGCCGGATCACGGGACCTGGACTCGAGGAGTAAGCCGCTACTCCCACTCGATCGTGCCCGGCGGCTTCGATGTGATGTCCAGCACGACGCGGTTGACGTCGCGCAGCTCGTTGATCATGCGCGACGCGATCTGTTCGAGCAGGTCGTACGGGAGGCGCGCCCAGTCGGCGGTCATGGCGTCGTCCGACGTCACCGCTCGGATCACGATGACGCTGCCGTACGTGCGCTCGTCGCCCTGCACGCCGACGGTGCGGATGTCGGGCAGGACGCAGAACGACTGCCACAGGTCGCGATACAGGCCGGCGTTGCGGATCTCGTCCTGAAGGATGTAGTCGCACTCGCGCAGCAGGTCGAGGCGGGCCTTCGTCGCCTCGCCGCCGACGATCCGGATCGCGAGGCCGGGACCCGGGAACGGCTGGCGCCACACCAGCCGCTCGGGCAGGCCGAGCTCGGCGCCGACGGCGCGGACCTCGTCCTTGAACAGCGAGCGCAGCGGTTCGACGAGCTCGAACCGGAGGTCGTCGGGCAGGCCGCCGACGTTGTGGTGGGACTTGATCGTCGC